>JBBKWK010000260.1:0-2882 GCA_037968915.1 Pontixanthobacter sp. | reverse complement strand
GTCCACATCGCACATTCGAGCGCGCCCGTGTCGGACCCCGGCATGATGCCGATCAGATAATCATCGGGAATGCCCAGAAGCTCGCGACTGAGATCAATCGCGTATTTCAGGCGGCCCTTGGCATATTTGGAACGGTGCGAACGGCCGAGGCTGCGAGTGTCGAGCTTTTCAGGCGACCAGCCGGGAGGTTTGCAAGTGGGTCCGGACGAAAAAAACGGGCGCTCCGGACGAAGCGTTGGCATATTACTCATGTATTCTCTCCTTACAGAGAGCTCGCGCGGCGTTGGGACCGCGTGGCCCGTCGGCGGCACTAGTGGCATCGCAAACCAAGTCAAACACTTATGCAGTTGCAGATGAAACGACCAACCGTTCTGCAAATCGTTTCAATGCCATTAACCATAGCTGCGGCATTGGCCTTAACCACTGTAAGGTCATGGATGAAGCCATGAAAAACGTATCTTGCCTCGTCATCGTTAGCCTTGCTTTGGCGGGCTGTTCGATATTGCCGCAATCAAATTACGACGGGTCGCGACAAGGCTCTGGCCCGTCGAGCCGAAACGAGACGAGTGCGAATCAGGCACCTGTTTCAGCGTTGCCGGCGCGCGCGCGTTTTGCTTCCGCTGCGCCGCTTGCTACAAATGCGGCAGCAGCGCTTTGCTATAGTGAGCTAGGTTCGGCGGGCGTGCGCTTTGACCCCCTGCCCGACCAGTATCAGGCTGAAGGATGCAGCACGCTGAGCACGGTGCAGGTGCACGCATTGCAAGGCGATGACGGACGGCTCGATGTCAGCAATCTTGGTCCAGTCACCTGCCCGGTGAGCACCGCCTTTGCTGCCTGGGCCCGCTTTGGTGTGGACCGCGCGGCACGGCAGATATTCGGCACTCCGCTCGCCAGCATCCAGACCATGGGCAGTTATTCTTGCCGCAATGTCGCGGGAACTGGACGGCGATCCGCCCATGCCAGTGCTGCGGCCATCGATATCAGCGGATTCGTGCTGGCCGACGGTCGTCGGATCGAAGTGCAGTCGGGCTGGAACGGCTCTTCGCAAGAACGCGAATTTCTGCGCGTCGTCCAGCTCAGCGCTTGCCGACGCTTTGGCACCGTGCTTGGCCCGGACTACAACGCCGCGCACCGCGACCATTTGCATGTTGAAGGGGTGATCGACGGCAGTTCCTTCTGCCGCTGATCCCTACCTATTTATAGTTTTAAGCAGTACGCGGCGGGACCAGCACCCGATCCATCATGATCGGTGCTGCAGAGGCATTTCCCGCCGCGCGCATGGCGGCAGTTTCCCGGCGTTCTTTGGCTTCCATTCCGGCTTCGATGCGGACCCGCACCGCTTCTGCGGCGTGGGTCGCACCAAGTTTATCCATCATGTTGGCGCGGTTAATCTCAACCGTGCGCGGACTGATCTCAAGCTCGCGCGCAATGGCCTTGTTCGAACAGCCTTCGGACAACCAATCGAGCACCTCGCGCTCCCGTTTCGACAGGCCCGAGATTCGGCGCCGCGCATCGATCAGGCGGCGACGTGCTTCGGCGTGCCGGCCCGCATCGGATTGAACATGGGCGACCAAGCGGCCCAGTTCGTCCTCGGTCAGCGGTAGTGTGAGAAAATCGAGTGCGCCCGCCTGAAGGGCCTGCACGACTTCTTGCAGACTGGGCTCTTCGCTAGCGGCAACCAGAGAGATCCAGATCCCGCTGTCGGCCAGCTTTTCTAACAAATCGCGAATGCCAGCTTCAACCGCTTCTTCCGAAGCGATGATGACCCCATCATTCGGAGGTCTGTCGAGCAATTCAACAAGATCCGAATAGACCTCCGCATGATGGCCCATCGATAGAATGAGCCGAGATTGCGAGGCCCGTGAGCGGCTGTTGCCGCCAACGATATGCATGGTGATACGGTGTTCCATGCAATTGAGATTGCAGTGGTTTTCCGGATTTTACATTCCGTAGTAATACGGAAACACACCTATAAGCTGGGTAAAAACCGCTAAAACCGCGCAGTTCTACGGATGGTTTCCATCCAGAATGGAGTGAAAACCAGCCGAATTCGCTAGTCGTAGAGACCCCTACCTTTCAGATTACCGGATTTCGGACTTCCAACTAAGTATCATCACTCGGTTGATGAAAACTGTAATCGGGCAGCGAATGGAAGGCACTGCGTAGCGCTTCACTCCAACTGCTAGAAATCGCGTTGAAATAGGGGTCGTGATGTTCGATCCGCCGCTCATGCGCTGGCTCGAAGGCATCGCGCTCGATGACCATAAGATCGAGCGGCAGCCCGACCGACAAATTGGCCTTCAGCGTAGAATCGAAACTGACCATCAGCAGTTTGGCAGCATCTTCAAAACTCATGTCGCGGTCGTAACCGCGCAAGATGATCGGGCGGCCGTATTTGGTTTCGCCAATCTGGAAGAACGGCGTGTCGAAGCTGGCTTCGATGAAATTGCCTTCGGGATAGATCATGAACAAACGCGGCTCCATGCCTTTGATCTGGCCGGCGAGGATGATCGATGCGGTAAAGCGGCCCTTGCCGCGCGTCCCGTTGCTTGCCTGCGTCTCGGCGACGGTTTCGCGCAGCAATTTCCCGGTTTCCACAGCGACTTGGAACATGGTCGGCAGATCGAGCAAGCCATGCAAACGGTCTTCCGGTGCCTTCGAGCGTTCTTCCAGCAAGCTGATGACCGCCTGCGTGGTGGCAAGATTACCTGCTGTCATCACCGAAATGATGCGCTCGCCCGGAACCGTCCAAGTGAACATCTTGCGGAATACAGAAATGTTGTCGACGCCCGAATTGGTGCGGGTGTCGCTCATCAGTACAAGGCCCTTGTTGAGCACCATGCCAACGCAATAAGTCATGAAAACCTTTCTCTTCGGGACGT
>JBBKWK010000259.1:0-15463 GCA_037968915.1 Pontixanthobacter sp. | reverse complement strand
GAACACGGCCCGTTCAAACGGGCCTGAGATGTTGGAAAGGGCGAGAAAAAGTTGATGCAAAAAGCCGGTTGAAAACCGCCGGACCGGGAAAACCCAATACGACCCACGCACCTCGAGTGCGAGCAAGTGATCGGGACCCGGTACGCGCGAATGGCATCATGGCCAGCGGCAGATAAAGCCGCATAAACAGGCCGGACACATGGCCGCACCAACCAGCAATGCGAAGCTCGATTTTGCCTCTTGCCAACGGAGGGCCGTCCACACATGGGTCGTTGGCCGCCCGTCCGCTCCTGGCACATGCCGTGCTCTGAAGAGTTCTCATGCATTTCGGCCAGGTGAAGTGTCAGCATTTCGCGTATTTGGGTTGCGCATCGCCGGTGCCCTACCTCAAAGGTGCATTCTCGAGCGTTGCCGCTATCTTTCTGAAAGTGTGCGCAAACGCGTATCGACCTGCGGATGGAGCAGCGTCTTCTCGAGAGGCAGTTTTAGTCGTCTCTGCCAATTTGGGTGTCCTTGTGTCGTTCCCGGAAGGTTTGGTTGCTCCTCTTCTCCCAGCAAATCTTCGAGCGGAGCAATAGCCAAAACAGACGACGATCCGGCGATATGATTTAGCGCAGCATCGACGGCGCGAGCCGTGTCTCCCGGCGCGGGGCGGTCGCCTCTGCCGGTCAATGTGGACCACAGCAATCCGCGATCCCAATCGCGTATTTCGTCGACCTTGGACCGGTCTTTTCCGTCCGGCAGGCGGCCAAGCCGCTCTGCCCAGTCGAGATCGCGCCCGGACCACCATCCGGCAACGGTCGGTGTGTCATGAGTGCCGGTCATCGCCACGCTTCCCCGCGGATAATCCTGTGCACCGATAAAACCGCCATCCGCTGCGCGCTCGAACCACAACACCCGCATCCCCAGCATGTTGCGCTCAGTCATAGCCTCGGTGAAGCCGGACGGGCTGGTGCCAAGATCTTCGGCAATGATAAGCGCGCCCGCTCGGTGCGCTTCGAGCGTGACCAATCGCACGAGGTCGAGGAAGGGATAGCTGAGATAGGCACCGCGCGACGACGGCTCGCCCTCCGGGATTACCCAAAGACGCGCAAGGCCGAAAGCATGGTCGATCCGCAGGCCTCCCGCCGAGCGTAAGGCCGAACGGATCATGTCGATGAAGGGCTGATAACCGCTGGCGCGCAACCCTTGGGGTGAGAATCCGGTGATGCACCAGTTTTGTCCCAATGGCCCGAGAGGATCGGGGGGCGCGCCTATCGCGAGGCCTTGCAACATAGCGTCACGCATTGCCCAGGTGTCGCTGCCAGCCGCATGCACGCCGACGGCTAAATCGGTGATCAATCCGATATCCATTCCCGCATCGCGCGCGCACCTTTGGGCTGCTGCCTGGCTTTCGCGCGCTAGCCACTGAGCAAACAGGTGGAACTCGACTTCGTCCACGTTTGCTTTGGCAAAGCGGGTTACCGCTGTGCTAGCTGGATTCTGATATTTGGCAGGCCAATCTCGCCAGCCCTTCTTGCCGGAGGGACGGAAATGGATATCGAGCGCATCGAACACCGCATGGCGGCGAAGTGCGTCCCCTTCCAGATCGTTTTCGGATGCGATCCGCGCGCGCATCGCTGGATCCAACCCGTTTAAGATTTGGCGTAGATCTTCCAGACGCCTGGGTAGTGCTGCTGGCCAGTTTATGAACTGGCCCGAGCGCCTCGGCGGCAATGCAGACATGCCGAGCAATTCCGGATCGGCCATCGCGGTGTTGAGGAACCGCCGACTTGAAGGTGAATAGGGGCTATAGCCCTCGCCAACTCCCGGGAATAGCGCATGGACGGGGTTAATTGCGATTGCATCGCAGCCAGCAGCGCCAAGTGTTTCACCTGCGGCAGCCAGCTCTCCAAAACCGCCAAAAGCGCGCGGTTTAGCGCCGCGCAACGATGGGATTTGGACCGAGGTGCCCCACATTCGCCGAGTGTTTGGCTCTGGCCATGGACATCGACGCGGCGCAACCGCCAATTTGATGGTTTGCTGATCGACAGTTAGATCATAATAGCCCGCCTCCGAAACCGGACTCAGATATCCGTGGTCGATGGCCAATCTCTGCGTGACACCATCTTCGCCCGTAACCTCGGCAAACGAGGCATTGACGGTGATCCCAGTTGCCAGACCGACTTCGGTAACCAACATCGGGGGAAGGCCATGTGCCTGCTCCGCAATCCTAATCAGACTGCGCTTGATTTGCCCGATTGTGCTGATGTCGTGGCCAAGCGCAATGAGAACCGCAGCAAGCGTAGCGTCGGACGTTGTCCGCTCGTTTCCATCGACGTCACGCCAATTGCGTTCAATTCCTGCCGCGGCGACAAGTTGATGAAATTGCGGTGAGGAATTGTGCGCCATAGTTTGCACTGCATCGGCCACCAACCTTCGGCTTGCAACTGCGCTGATGGACTGACGGTCAATGAATTCGACTGCACAGAGTATTCAGTGATTGCTTCTGAACATGAGAAACCCCTAGGCTGCGTGCCGAGACAGGTTGGCGAACGTGCACAATCCATCATGCGCCCGGCAAACTCAGGGCGCACTGCATCGACTATTGAGGAGTGCAATTTTCTTGCCTGCTAATTCCGAAATTAAATCCGAGCAACTCGAAGCGCGGATCACGAAAATCTTGCGCCACAGAATCGGCAAAAACGAGACGGCAGCGAAGGAACACGATTGGTTCGCGTCCGCCGTGCTGGCCTTACGCGACGAGATCATCGACCGCTGGATTGAATCCACCTCCCGAACCCATGAAGCCAAGGGCAAGCGGGTCTATTACCTCAGTCTCGAATTTCTGATCGGACGGCTGTTGCGCGATGCTTTGTCCAACCTCGGCCTGACGGATGAGATGGACCGGGCGCTTCGCGAACATGGGCTCAACCTCGCCGAGCTCGAAGAATTGGAGCCCGATGCGGCGCTTGGCAATGGCGGGCTGGGCCGCTTGGCGGCGTGCTTCATGGAAAGCCTCGCCAGTCTTGATATCCCTGCATACGGTTATGGGATTCGTTATGTGAATGGCATGTTCCGCCAGCGCATCGACGACGGGTGGCAGGTCGAACTCCCAGAAACATGGCTGGCGCACGGCAATCCGTGGGAATTTGAGCGACGCGAAAGCGCCCACCGGATCGGTTTCGGCGGCGAAGTTGTAATGCAGGGCGAGGGAGTCGAATGGGTTCCGGCGGAGCAGGTCAAGGCCACAGCCTTCGATACGCCGGTCGTTGGCTGGCGCGGCAAGCGCGTCAACACGCTGCGGCTATGGACCGCGAGCGCGCTCGATCCGATTAAGCTCGATGCGTTCAATGCGGGCGACCATGTTGGCGCGCTGGTTGATGTGCTGCGCGCAGATTCGCTCGTGCGGGTTCTCTACCCGGCCGATTCCAGCCCAGCTGGCCAGGAGTTGCGGCTGCGGCAGGAGTATTTCTTCACCTCGGCATCGATCCAAGACATCGTTCGCCGTCACGTGCAATATCACGGTGATGTGCGCACCTTGCCGGACAAGGCGGCGATCCAGCTCAACGATACACATCCGGCGGTTGCGGTGGCTGAATTGATGCGGCTGCTGATCGACCATCACGGGCTGGAATTTGCCGAAGCATGGGACGTGACGCGCAAAACTTTTGGCTACACCAATCACACGCTGCTTCCCGAGGCTTTGGAAAGCTGGCCGCTTCCACTCTTCGAACGGCTATTCCCGCGCCACATGCAGATCGTTTACACGATCAACAGCGGTGTCTTGAAACAAGCGCGCGAAATCGGGATGAGCGAAAGCGAAGTCTCCGCCATTTCGCTGATTGATGAAGGCGGCGACCGCCGCATCCGCATGGCGAATCTGGCTTTTGCAGGGGCGCACAGCGTCAACGGTGTCGCAGCTCTGCACACCGAATTGATGAAGACCACGGTCTTTTCCGACCTGCACAAGCTCTATCCGGACAAAATCAATAACAAGACTAATGGCGTCACACCGCGTCGCTGGTTGCAACAATGCAATCCGGGTCTGACCGGCGTCATTCGCGATGCGATTGGCGACGAGTTTTTGGATGATGCAATGGCGCTTTCGTCGCTCAATGCATTCGCCGATGATGCGGCGCTGGGTGACAAAGTCTTGCAGGTCAAACGCGCCAACAAGGTAGCGCTGGCCGATCATTTGCACGGCCTGATGGGGATCAAATTGAACCCTGACGCCATGTTCGATGTGCAGATTAAGCGCATCCACGAATACAAGCGCCAACTGCTCAATTTGATCGAGACGGTCGCCCTGTACGATCAGATCCGTAGCCATCCGGAAATCGATTGGGTGCCGCGCGTGAAGATTTTCGGCGGCAAGGCAGCATCCAGCTATCACAACGCCAAGCTGATCATCAAACTGGCAAACGATATCGGGCGCCGCGTCAATTCCGATCCGATGGTGGGCGATCTGCTTAAGGTCGTGTTTGTGCCGAACTATAACGTCTCGATGGCAGAGCGGATCATTCCCGCATCCGATCTGTCCGAACAGATTTCGACCGCCGGGATGGAGGCTTCGGGCACGGGCAATATGAAATTTGCGCTCAATGGTGCGCTGACCGTCGGCACGCTCGACGGAGCAAATATCGAAATCATGGAGCATGTCGGGCGCGAAAACATCGTGATTTTCGGGCTGACCGCCGACGAGGTGACCGAACAGCGCGCTGGCGGCTATAATCCCCGCGCTATCATCGAGGGCAACCGTGAGCTGCATCAAGCCGTGGAAGCGATTTCATCTGGTGTCTTTTCTCCGGACGATGCAAAGCGCTACAAGGAGCTAATGGACGGACTCTATGACAGTGATTGGTTCATGTTGGCTGCTGATTTCCAAAGCTACAGCGATGCTCAGCGCGATGTGGATCAGCGTTGGCGCGTTACGGCGGGCTGGCAGTCTGCCGCCATCCGCAACATCGCCAATGTAGGGTGGTTCAGTTCAGACAGGACGATCTCCGAATATGCGCGCGACATCTGGGGTGTGATGTGAAGCCATCCGGGTCCGCAATCGAGGCCTTAATGGCCGGAACCCATGCGGACCCGTTCTCGCTGCTCGGAATGCATGACGGACCGGAAGGCGCATTCGCCCGTGCAATTTTGCCCGGCGCGGAGACTGCCGAGGCGCACAGCCTGAAGGGCAAGAAACTCGGCAAGCTAACGCAGGTCGACGGGCGCGGATTGTTTGAAGGCAAGGTCAAGGGCAAGCGCCAGCCGGTCAAATATCGCTGCACCGCCGTGGATCACGAATGGTGGGTCACTGACCCTTACAGTTTTGGCCCAGTGCTCGGCCCCTTGGATGATTTCCTGATTGCAGAAGGCACGCACCTGCGCCTGTACGACAAGATGGGCGCGCATCTGATTGAGCATGAGGGAGCCAGCGGCGTGCATTTCGCCGTATGGGCACCCAATGCCAGCCATGTCTCGCTCGTCGGTGATTTCAACGACTGGGACGGCACTCGCCATCCGCTGCGCAAGCGGCTGGATATTGGAGTTTGGGAGATTTTCATCCCCGATCTTGGAGCTGGCCGCGCTTACAAATACCGCATTGTCGCAGCCGACGGTACAGTCTTGCCTTTGAAGGCTGACCCTTTCGCTTTCGCTGCTGAACTGAGGCCAAAAACTGCCTCGCTCACGTCCGATCCGGGCAAGCCCGATTGGGGCGATGCGGAACACCGGGCACATTGGGCATCGGTCGATGCGCGGCGAGAGCCGATTTCCATTTACGAAGTGCACCCCGGATCTTGGGACCGGGACGAGAACGGCTGGTTCTTAAGCTGGGACGTATTGGCGGAGCGGTTGATTCCTTATGTCGCTGACATGGGCTTCACCCATATCGAATTCCTGCCCGTGTCAGAGCATCCCTATGATCCGAGCTGGGGCTATCAGACCACCGGCCTCTACGCGCCGTCTGCTCGCTTCGGCGGGCCTGATGGCTTTGCGCGCTTTGTGGACGGGGCGCACCGCGCAGGCATTTCGGTACTGATCGATTGGGTGCCGGCGCATTTCCCCGTCGACGATCATGGCCTCGCCAATTTTGACGGGACCGCGCTCTACGAACACGAAGATCCCAAGCTCGGCTTCCACCCGGACTGGAACACCGCAATCTACAATTTCGGCCGCCGCGAGGTTGCCATCTTCTTGGTCAACAACGCGTTGTTCTGGGCCGAACATTACCACGTCGACGGACTGCGCGTGGATGCGGTCGCTTCAATGCTTTACCGCGATTACAGCCGTGAAGACGGCGAATGGATTCCCAATGAGCACGGCGGTCGCGAAAACTGGGAAGCGGTGGCGCTGCTGCGCCAGATGAACCGCGCGCTGTATGCCAGCCATGCCGGCATCATGACGATTGCCGAGGAATCAACCTCATGGCCTGGCGTGTCGCAACCTGCCTATGATGACGATCCCGGCTCAACCGCGCTTGGTTTCGGGTTCAAATGGAACATGGGTTTCATGCACGATACGCTGCAATATATGGCGCGTGATCCGATCCACCGGCAGTATCATCATGACGAGATAACTTTCGGGCTTGTCTATGCTTTCAGCGAGAATTTCGTACTGCCGATCAGCCATGATGAGGTGGTTCATGGCAAGGGATCGCTGCTGACCAAGATGAGCGGCGATGATTGGCAGAAATTTGCAAATCTGCGCGCATATTACGGGCTGATGTGGGGCTACCCGGGCAAGAAGCTGCTGTTCATGGGGCAGGAATTCGCACAGCGGCGCGAATGGTCTGAAGAGCGCGCGCTCGATTGGGATTTGCGCTGTTCCCCGATGCACGAAGGTGTGCGCAATCTGGTGCGTGACCTGAACCATCTCTACGCCGCCAAGCCCGCTCTGCATGCGCGCGACTGCGAAGGCGAAGGGTTTGAGTGGCTGATCGGAGACGATAGCCAGAATTCGGTTTTCGCATGGCTGCGCAAAGCGCCGGGCGAGAAGCCGATTGCGGTCATCAGCAATATGACGCCCGCGATGCACGATAATTACCGTGTGCCCTTGCCGCATGACGGGGCTTGGCGCGAAATACTTAACAGCGATAGCGAGACATACGGCGGCAGCGGCATGGGCAATCTGGGCATAGTGACCGCAAAAAGCGGCGCAGCAGAAATTGTCCTTCCGCCATTGGCGACAGTCATGCTGGAATGGGACGAATAAAAACAGGAGAGGGTACGATGAAAGAGAAGAGGAACCAGCCGCTAGCGCGTGACGCGATGGCCTATGTTCTGGCAGGCGGCAGGGGCAGCCGCTTGATGGAACTCACTGACAACCGCGCGAAACCGGCGGTCTATTTTGGGGGCGTTTCCCGGATCATAGATTTTGCCCTCTCCAACGCGATCAATTCAGGTATCCGCCGCATCGGCGTTGCCACCCAATACAAGGCGCATTCACTGATCCGCCATATGCAACGCGCGTGGAATTTCATGCGCCCCGAACGCAACGAAAGCTTTGATATTCTGCCCGCATCGCAGCGGGTTTCAGAAAGCCAATGGTACGAAGGCACTGCCGATGCGGTGTTCCAAAACATCGACATCATCGCCAGCCATGCGCCCAAATACATGGTCATTCTGGCGGGCGATCACGTCTACAAAATGGATTACGAATTGATGTTGCGCCAGCATGTCGATTCGGGTGCGGACGTGACGGTGGGCTGTCTGGTCGTGCCGCGCATGGAAGCCACCGGCTTTGGCGTGATGCATGTCGACAAGACAGATCGGATCACCGACTTTATCGAGAAGCCTGCCGATCCTCCCGGTATTCCCGGTGATCCCGACATGGCGCTGGCCTCCATGGGTATCTACGTTTTCAACACAGAATTCCTGTTCGACGAACTGCGCCGCGATGCGGCGGCCCCCAATTCGCGCCGCGATTTTGGCGGCGATATCATTCCTTACATCGTCAAAAACGGTAAGGCAGTGGCGCACCGCTTCACCGACAGCTGCATCCGCGCAGCCGAAGAAATCGAGGAATATTGGCGTGATGTCGGTACGCTTGATGCTTATTTCGAAGCCAATCTCGATCTGACCGATGTGGTGCCCAAGCTGAACTTGTATGACCGCGAATGGCCGATCTGGACCGACCAGATCGTCGGCGCACCGGCCAAATTTGTGCATGATGAGGACGGCAGACGCGGGCACGCCATTTCCAGCCTGATCTCTCAGAATTGCATCGTATCAGGCGCCACCGCGACGAGCAGCCTGCTCTATAGCGGCGTGAAAATGGGCAGCTTCTCCAGCGTGGAGCGTGCGGTAATCCTGCCGCATTGCAATATCGGACGCGGCGCGCGGCTCACCAATGTCATTGTCGATACAGGCGTGCGTATTCCCGAAGGACTGGTTGTCGGGGAAGATCCGATCTTCGATGAAAAGCATTTCCGCCGCAGTGAAAAGGGCGTGACGCTCATCACCAAGGCCATGATGGCCAAGATGCAGGGTGAATGATGCCATTGAAAGTTCTTTCGGTAGCATCTGAGGCCGTACCTCTGGTGAAAACCGGGGGACTGGCTGATGTGGCGGGCGCACTGCCCGCTGCGCTCGACCAGCAGGGCATTGCCATGACCACCCTCTTGCCCGGCTACCCGGCGGTGGGCGCGGCCATCGGCAAGGCGAAGCGGCTGCACAAATGGGATTCCTTGCTGGGCGAGCCAGCCCAATTGCTCAGCGCCAAAATCGGCGGCCATGATCTGCTGGTGCTTGATGCGCCGGGCTTTTTTGCGCGGGACGGCAATCCCTATACCGATAGCGCGGGCAAGGATTGGGACGACAATTGGCGGCGCTTTGCCGCATTTGGGCGTGCGGCGGCGGATATTGCGTCTGGCGCCGTGAAGAAGCTCTCGTTCGATCTGGTCCATGCCCACGACTGGCAGGCCGCGATGGCGCTCGCCTATCTGCGCTATGCTCCGTTCGATGCCGCCACCAATGTGCCCAGTGTGATGACAATCCACAATATGGCGTTTCAGGGTTGGTATGACCGCAAGATTTTTGCCCAGCTAGAACTCCCCAAAAAGGCATGGTCGATCGACGGGGTGGAGACATACAGCGGGGTCGGCTTCCTCAAATCGGGACTGCAATTGGCCGACATGGTCACCACCGTCAGCCCGACCTATGCGCGCGAGATCGTCCGATCTGAATTTGGCATGGGGCTGGAAGCGCTGGTCGCCGCGCGCGGAGTGCGGGTGCGCGGCTTCGTGAACGGGATCGACACTGCGGAATGGAACCCGCAAACCGATACCGCTCTTACGGCAAATTACACTTCTCGAAACCTGTCCAAGCGCCAAGCCAACAAGCGCGCATTGGAGAAGCATTTCGGGCTGGAGAAAAGCGACGGCCCGCTCTTCATTATGGTCACAAGGCTCACATGGCAAAAGGGCGCCGATGTTATCCCCGAAGTGCTCGACCATCTGGTGGGCAACGGCGGCAGGCTGGCCCTGCTGGGATCAGGCGAAGCCGAGATTGTCGAGGCGCTAAAAGCAGGCGCAGCGCGCCACCAGGGCAAGGTCGGGCTGCATTTCGGTTATGACGAAGCGCTGTCGCACCAGATGCAGGGCGGCGGCGATGCGATACTGGTGCAAAGCCGGTTCGAACCATGCGGTCTTACCCAGCTTTACGGGCTCGCCTATGGCTGCGTGCCGGTGGTGTCGCGCACGGGCGGATTGTCCGACACGGTGATCGACGCCAATCCGGCGGCGCTCGCCTCAGGTGTCGCTACCGGCGTTCAATTCGATGGCGTACACTATCATGCGCTCGCCGCTGCCATAAGCCGCACCGTCGAACTCTACCGCCAGCCCAAAGTGTGGCAGAAAATCCAGCGCAACGGCATGGGCGCAGACTTTTCATGGTCGCGTAGCGGCGCGGAATACGCTGCAATCTACCGCCAACTCACCAAGGAAAAAGCGTGATCCAGACTATTCAATCCCAGCCTTTCGAAGGGCAAAAGCCGGGCACATCGGGCCTGCGCAAGAAGGTCCGCGTGTTCCAGCAGGCCAATTACACCGAAAACTTCGTCCAATCGGTATTCGACGCGGTAGAACCACCGGCGGGAACGACCCTCGTGCTTGGCGGCGACGGACGCTATTACAACCGTACGGCAATCCAGCAGGCCATCCGCATGGCGGCGGCAAACGGGTATGGCCGGGTGATAGTAGGGCGCGGCGGCATTCTTTCAACGCCCGCCGCAAGCCATGTCATCCGCAAATACGGCGCCAGTGGCGGGCTTATCCTGTCTGCCAGTCATAACCCCGGCGGCCCGGAGGAAGATTTCGGGATCAAATACAACATTGCCAACGGCGGTCCTGCGCCAGAGGCAATCACCGAAGCGATCTATGCCCGCACCCAGACCATCGACCGTTGGATGACCGTGGACACGCCCGACATTGATCTTGATCAGGATGACAAGACCGATGTGGCTGGAATGGTTGTCGAAGTGATAGACCCTGTGGCCGATTACGCCGCCTTGATGGAAACCCTATTCGATTTTCCGGCCATCCGAGCGGCAGTCGAAAACGGGCTCACCATGGCCTTCGATGCGATGAGCGCGGTGAATGGCCCCTATGCCACCGAAATCCTGGAAGAGCGGCTTGGCTTTGCCGCGGGGACGGTTCGCAATGGCATTCCACTGGAAGATTTCGGCGGACATCACCCCGATCCCAATTTGGTTCATGCCAAAGAACTTTATGACCTGATGATGAGCCCCGATGCGCCCGATTTCGGCGCTGCATCGGATGGCGACGGTGACCGTAATCTGGTGATCGGAAAAGGGCGCTTCATCACGCCATCAGATTCGCTGGCCATGCTCGCCGCCAATGCGCATCTCGCGCCCGGCTATGCAGCCGGCCTGAAGGGCATCGCACGCTCAATGCCCACAAGCGCGGCTGCGGACCGCGTGGCCGAGGCGCAAGGCATTGCGTGTTATGAAACGCCGACCGGTTGGAAGTTCTTCGGCACTCTGCTCGACGCCGGGATGGCAACGATTTGCGGCGAAGAAAGCGCAGGCACCGGGTCTGACCACGTGCGTGAAAAGGACGGGCTGTGGGCAGTGTTGCTGTGGCTTAACATCCTCGCCGTTCGGAAGGTCAGCGTCGAAGCGCTGGCGAAGGAACACTGGGCGCGTTTTGGGCGCAATTATTACGCGCGCCACGACTATGAAGCGATTGAGACAGAGCGCGCCAACGCCCTGATGGATGCGCTGATCGCGGCACTGCCCAGCTTGCCTGGCCGCGAAGTCGGATCGCTCACCATCGCCGAGGCGGACAGCTTTTCCTACACCGACCCGGTTGATGGTTCGGTCAGCGAGAACCAAGGCATTCGGGTGCTGTATGAAGGCGGCTCTAGAGTGGTGTTCAGGCTTTCGGGCACGGGGACGCAAGGCGCGACCTTGCGCGTTTATCTGGAGCGATACGAACCGGGCGACGGCGCGATTGACCGCGAGACGCTCGATATGCTGGCCGACATCATCACCGCTGCCGAAAGCATCGCCGGTATTGCGCAGCATACGGGCCGCACCGCGCCCGACGTGGTGACGTGACACCAGCATACGGGGCAAGCATTGAAAACGGCGCGACCCACTTTCGGGTCCGCTCTCCGCAGGCCTCTGCGCTCTGGCTCTGCCAGTTCGATGGCGAGGACGAGCGCCGCATCCCGATGCGGCGAAGGGGCGATGACTGGTTTGCGCAAATAGCAGGCGAGCAAATTGGGGCTGCATACGGATACCGCGCAGACGGCGAGTGGGCACCCGAGCGCGGGTTTTGGTTTGATCCGTCAAAATTGCTGGTCGATCCTTACGCGGTCGAGCTCGACCGGCGGTTTGTGCAGGACCCTGCACTCGCGCAATATGGGATCGATACAGCACATCTGGTGCCGCGCGCACTCATGCTGGAAGCGACGCCGCAGGTTCGCAAGCAGGCTCCGTTTTTTGAGCGAGGCGGGCTGATCTACGAGGTCAACGTTCGCGCTTTTACGATGCTGCACCCTGATGTGCCAAAGTGCCTTCGGGGCACAATTGCCGCTCTGGCCAATCCGGCGGTGATCGCGCATTTCAAGAATCTGCATGTTTCTGCTGTTGAGCTGATGCCGGTCACTGCTTGGATTGACGAACGCCATCTTGAGCCGCTCGGCCTCAGCAATGCTTGGGGTTATAATCCGGTGGCGATGATGGCGCTTGATCCCGGACTGTGCCCCGGCGGTGTGGCGGAATTGCGAAATACTGTCGCCGCGCTGCATGATGCCGGTATCGGCGTAATCCTTGATCTGGTATTCAACCATACCGGCGAAAGCGACATCCACGGCGGTGTGCTGTCATTCCGCGGGTTGGACAATGCAGCCTACGCCCATGCGCCGGACGGCAGCCTGATTAACGACACGGGCTGCGGCAATACGCTCGACTTTGCCAATAGGTCAGTCCGCGATTTGACGGTCGCTAGCTTGCACCATTTCGTGCGCAACTGCGGTGTCGACGGGTTCCGCTTTGATCTGGCCCCGGTCTTGGCGCGCGGCCCCGGATTTTCTGCCGATGCGCGCATATTTGCTGAGATCGCGGCGGATCCCTTGCTCGCCGACCGGGTCATGATTGCAGAGCCGTGGGACATTGGCCCGGGAGGCTATCAACTCGGCAACTTTCCGGCTGGCTGGCTTGAATGGAATGACCGCTACCGCGACGATGTGAGACGTTTCTGGCGCGGAGACGGGACGGTTGGCGATATTGTCACCCGGATCGCGGGGTCGTCAGATGTTTTCCCGGGCACGTGCCGGAGCGTAAATTTCCTCGCCGCGCATGATGGTTTTACGCTTGCCGACACAGTGGCCTATGTCGACAAACACAATGAATCCAATGGCGAGGGGAACCGCGACGGTCACGGCGAAAACTATTCGTGGAATTGCGGCGCCGAAGGGCCGATCGACGATCCCGAAGTGCTCGCCTGCCGCGGTGCTGATTTGCGCGCTTTGCTCAGCACTTTGTTTGCCTCCACCGGCACCATCATGCTGTTAGCCGGAGACGAATTCGGACGCAGCCAGCGCGGCAACAACAATGCCTATGCCCAAGATAACGAGATCGGCTGGATTGATTGGGAAGCCCGCGATCTCGCGCTGGAAAACTATACTGCCGGCCTCGCGCAAGCACGGTCCAAGCAGCTGCCATTTTATGCGAGCTTTCCTGAGGGCGGCCAATGGACGGGGCCAGCTGGCGAGCCCATGTCCGCTTCCGATTGGGATCAAGCGGGAACTGCTTCCGTTATCTATCGTGTTGAGTGCGCTAAGCTAAGCCTCAAGCTCAAGCGTGCTGGTTCTTCGAAGGAAATCGCATGGGAACAATGCGCATAGACTGATGGCTTTTCTCGGCTTTTGCTGGCAACTAACAATTTCAAACTGCCAAAAAGCTGCTAGTTGACAACCAGCTCTATTACCGGCCTTCACATAACTTATGCTGTCAGCGTAACGCCCCAAAGCCCTTCAATAGGGTGACGCATTTGCCTGCCCAAAAACCAGAACTGCCGCTTTTGACGGCCCAATTCCCGCGCTCAAACTGTGGCACAGCGAATGGCAGCTATTGGGAAACGAATTTCCTGTCGCGAATGTCGCAATTTGGGTCGTTAGCGGCTGGTCCGCTTTTGGCGAATTTCGGCCGAGACCAGACGTTCCGCTAAAGGCCCAAAAGCAGCCTCAAACGCTCGCGAAGCTCGAAATCCACTCGGAAGTGATACGTTGCCGCGCTAGCATATTGACTCGCCCTTCTGGATCGTCCTTCGCAGCTCGGAACAGGAGCACACCCTACCCCGCGAATTCGGGAGGTAAGTGTATGTTTTTACCTTGAGATAGCGTTTTGGGCGGAATCAACCCGTCTAAGAGTAGAGCGGGTTTGCGCCGAACCGCAGAAAACTCACTCTGCGATAAGCTACAGTAATCGCGAGATATCTTTCCGCGTTTTAGCGGATCGTAGAAGAGTTGCGCTTCTTGGCGCGATCTGTCAGCGTTTCGCTGCCTTGATCGGCACCACTTCCGCGCCCTCGCGAAGCTGATCGAGGTAGTCGCTCCACCATGTCATCATCTTCACTCGTTCTTTCCAGTGCGCTCCACGATGGTAGGCGGCGCGGACCTTGTCGCTGTCGCCATGCGCCAGTGCGCGCTCGATCGCGTCGGGGTTCCACTTGCCGCTTTCGTTGAGCAAAGTGGACGCCATCGCGCGGAAACCGTGGGCCGTCATCTCGTCGGTGGTGTAACCGAGGCGGCGCAGACCTGCGTTGATCGTGTTATCGCTCATCGGTCGCCTTCGAGTGCGGACTGACGGGAACACATAGCCAGCCGGACCGGTCATTCGGTTAGCTTCTTCCAGAATCGCGAGAGCTTGACATGAGAGCGGGACGAGGTGATCCGTGCGCATCTTCGTCTTGCTCACCGGGATCGCATGCGGGGCCAGCTGCATTGCAAGTTTGGTGATAGGCTGGCCTTCGTACCCGTCTATGGCCCTGAGCAACTCGCCAGCCTCAGCGGAATCGAGCACCGCACCATAATGCGTAACAGTCGGGTTCATGAGCGCGCCCCTCAAGTCGCGCGTCGGATCGGACTTAAGGCGCGCTGTCGCGCCTGCGTAGCGGAACACTGAGCCTGCCAGTTGCAAGGTTCGCTTGGCACTTTCCAGCTTGCCCTTGCTTTCGATGCGACGAACGGCTGTCAGGATATCGGCGGGTTCAATATCGGCAATGGGCAGATTGCCAATCGAGCTGCTTAGGACTGACAGAAGATATTCGCAGCGCTTCGCCGTGGCGGGTGCCCAGGCCCGTGAACCATCGTGTTTGCGCTTTTCGCAGAACTCGGCGGCGATGGAAGCAAAGGTATTTTAGGCACCGAGCTTTGCACGCACCTTCTCACGCTGTTTTTCGCGTGATGGGTCCTTGCCCTACGCCAGCTGCTCTCGCGCCGCATCGCGCCTTCTACGTGCTTCTGCGAGCCCAATTTCCGGGTATCGTCCGATAGCCAGTTTCTTCTCACGTCCATCGACGCGGTACTTCATCCGCCACAATTTTCCGCCGCTTTTCTCCACCAGAAGGAATAGCCCGGACGAGTCGCTCATTTTGTAGGCTTTCGCACTGGGCCTTGCCTTGCGAAATGCCACCTCTGTTAGCGCCATGATTTCATACCTTTACCCAGAAAAGGCCCCCAGATTGGGGGCCTCTCGAATTGGCGAAAACCTCTCAGGCCCCCAAAAAGGCCCCCATATTTCGGGGATTTGACGAGACTAGCCGGGCAAATGCAGGACCGCGCAGCGTCAAAAATCCTCGGATTTCCAAGGGTTTTATAGCGTTTCCGGGATGTTTTGGGAAGGCTGCGCTGGAGCGGGTGAAGGGAATCGAACCCTCGTCGTCAGCTTGGGAAGCTGCTGCTCTACCATTGAGCTACACCCGCGCGGCGGGCAATTGGCCCGCGTTGGCGCCTTTGCCGCAGCG
>JBBKWK010000258.1:0-11075 GCA_037968915.1 Pontixanthobacter sp. | reverse complement strand
GGCAAAAGCGGCGTTGGCGGCAGGATTGCAGCGATTTTCTCGGCTGCGCGGAAAACTCCGGCATTTGTCGGCGCGCGGGGGCTTTCTTGAAACATTGTTACCGCCTAATGCGTTGCCAGCAAAACACCAATCCTTCGGAGTGCATATGTCTACTATTCTGGTTATCGGCGCAGGCGGCGTTAGTTCGGTCGCGGTTCACAAAATGAGCATGAATGCCGACATCTTCGGCGATATCCACCTCGCCAGCCGCACCAAGAGCAAGTGTGACAACATCGCGGCCAGTGTGAAACAGCGCACCGGACAAGACGTGGCGACATACGAGATCGACGCGGAAGAAGTCCCTGCGATGGTCAATCTGATCCGCAAGGTGCAGCCTTCGCTCGTGGTCAATCTGGCGCTGCCATATCAGGATTTACCGATCATGGATGCTTGCCTGGAAGCGGGCGTCAGCTATCTCGATACCGCTAATTACGAGCCCAAGGACGAGGCAAAGTTCGAATATCACTGGCAGTGGGCCTATCACGACCGGTTCAAGGAAGCGGGCCTGATGGCGCTGCTCGGATCAGGCTTCGATCCGGGCGTGACCAGTGTATTCACCATGTGGCTGAAGAAACATAACCTCAAAACCATCCGCCAGCTCGATATTCTCGACTGCAACGGCGGCGACCATGGGCAGGCATTCGCGACCAATTTCAATCCTGAAATCAACATTCGCGAGATAACTGCGGCGGCGCGGCACTGGGAAAATGGCGAGTGGATCGAAACTCCGGCGCTGTCGGTGAAGCAGACCTTCGACTTCGATCAGGTCGGCACGAAAAACATGTATCTGATGTATCACGAGGAGCTGGAGAGCCTCTCCAAATTCGTGCCTGAACTCGAACGCGCACGGTTCTGGATGACCTTCGGCGATGAATATATCAAGCACCTGAGCGTGCTGCAGGCCGTGGGCATGACCGGGATCGAACCGATCCGCTTTCAGGGCAAGGACATCATCCCGTTGCAATTCCTCGCCGCAGTGCTGCCGAAACCGGAAACGCTGGGTGAAACCACCAAGGGTAAGACCAACATCGGCGTCATCGCCACTGGTGAGGCGCTGGATGGCAGCGGCGAAAAGACGTTCTACATCAACAATATCTGCGACCATGAAGACGCTTACGAGGAAACCGGCAATCAAGCTGTGTCCTATACGACAGGCTTACCCGCAATGATTGGCAGCGCGATGATGGTAACCGGCAAGTGGTCGGGCGAGGGCGTGTTCAACATGGAGCAGATGGACCCCGATCCGTTCATGGACATGCTCAATGCGCATGGCTTGCCGTGGAATGTGGTGGAGATGGACGGGCCGGTTGGGTTTTGAACTGATGAGACCAGGCCTAACTTCTTTGCACGTAGCCGAAGGCAATATCGTCAAGATGGCCTTTGACGCGATCGTCAACGCGGCGAACAGTTCACTACTTGGCGGTGGCGGCGTCGACGGTGCGATCCATCGGGCGGCTGGAAAAGAGTTGGTTCACGAATGTAGGTTGCTCGGAGGCTGCAAGACGGGCGAAGCCAAAGTTACCAAAGGATACGAATTGCAAGCAGATTGGATTGTCCACACCGTCGGCCCAGTCTGGCGCGGCGGGATGAACGGCGAGCAAGACCTGCTTGCTGCCTGTTATCGCAATTCGCTTGCCCGCGCGCGGGAAAAGGGCGCGAGGACGTTAGGTATCCCGGCAATCTCTACTGGCATATATGGATACCCGCTCGACCAAGCCTCGAGGGTTGCTGTCGAAACGGTCCGTGAGGTGGTCGAATCCCAACCGGAAGTGTTCGACGAAATCACCTTTGTTTGTTTTGACGCCAAATCGACAACGGCGTTCGAAACGGCTTTGAGAGAGCTATCCTGATGGAAACCAGAGCTGGCGATCCGGGAGCGTTCACCCAATTTGATCTCAATCGGGTTGATAGCCCCAGCTTCGTTGTAGATGCGGCGAAGTTGCGCGACAATCTGCGTATCCTTGCTGATGTGCGTGATCGGTCGGGCATCAAGATGCTGTCGGCGCTCAAGGCATTTTCGATGTGGTCGACTGCGCCGACGATTGGCAATTATCTCGATGGAGTTTGCGCATCGGGCCTGTGGGAAGCACGGCTGGCGAGTGAATTTTACGACGGCGAAATTACCACCTACTCCGCCGCCTACAAGCCGGACGAGCTGGAGGAAATCTGCCGCCTGTCCGACCACGTGATCTTCAATTCACCCGACCAGTTGGCGCGGGCGTCGCATATTCTGGAGCAATCGCGGGCGTCGGGCGGGGGCTTTGATATTGGCCTGCGGATTAATCCGATGCATCCGACCGGGGAGGTACCCCGTTACGATCCCTGCGCGCCGTATTCGCGGTTGGGCTTCCCGGTGGATCAACTGGACGATGAACATGTCGAACCGCTCGACGGGTTGCATCTCCATACCCTGTGTGAGCAGGATTTCGAGCCACTCAAGGCCACATGGGAGGCCCTGCGCGAACATATCGAGCCGTATTTCGGTCATTTCAAATGGATCAATCTTGGCGGCGGGCATCACATAACCCGAGATGATTATCAGCGCGATGAACTGGTCGATTTCCTGATCGAGATTCAGGACGAAACCGGCGCGGAGATTTACCTCGAACCGGGTGAGGCCGTGGCGCTGGATGCTGGCATTCTGGTCGGGACCATCCTCGACAGCCATAGGAACGGGATGCCGCTGGCGATCACGGATATCTCCGCGACTTGCCACATGCCGGATGTGATAGAGGCGCCCTATCGGCCCGCCCTGTTGCACGAGGATGCAGACGGGGAGGGCGATCCTGTCCGCTTGGGCGGTCCGTCCTGCCTCGCTGGTGACGTGATCGGCGACTATCAATTGCCGGTGCCCTGCGAGCCCGGACAGCGGATCGCTTTCCTCGATCAGGCGCATTATTCGATGGTAAAAACCACCACGTTCAACGGGGTTCCCTTGCCATCTATCTGGCTGTGGGACAGCGAGAGTGACCAGCTCGATCAAATCAAGAGCTTCGGATACGAGGATTTCCGCAACCGGCTGTCGTGATCCTGACGCATCACCAAGCAACGACTGACACAGCATTTTTCAGTTGATATTCATCCTTCGCCGTCTATATCGCTTTCTCGCTGTCACGCCCCTAGCTTTAGGGGGGACTTCCCGCCCGCGCGGCAGCTTTTTTGAAACGTAATTGTTCCGGGGGTCCCTTGAGTTGCACCATTATCCTGACGCTGCTGCAGTAGTCCGCGCTCTGGCGCCGGACGAACCGGTTATCCTCAACCGCCCGCACGCCGCTGCGCGCGCTGCTCGATTCTTCGTGGAGAAATTCCCGGGTAAGTCGCTCTATGCGGTGAAGGCCAATCCTTCGCCGGATTTGCTGCGTATCCTGTGGGACAATGGCATCACCCATTACGATGTCGCGTCGATCAGTGAAGTGCGTATGGCGCGAACTACGCTGCCCGGCGCAACTCTATGCTTCATGCACCCGGTAAAGACGGCTCGGGCGATCGCGGAGGCCTATCACCAGCATGGTGTGCGCACCTTCAGCCTCGATACCATGGAAGAGCTTGAAAAGATCGTAACGGCGACTGCCGATGACGATGGCAAAGCGGCAAGCGATCTGCGGTTGTGCGTCCGGCTGCGCGTTTCCTCGGAATATGCCGAGCTGAGCTTGGCTTCCAAATTCGGGATTGATCTGGCCGATGCCGCGCCCTTGCTTCAGGCGACGCGTCAGGTGGCGGACTGGCTGGGCCTCTGTTTCCATGTTGGAAGCCAGGCGATGACGCCATTCGCCTATGTTCAGGCGTTGGAGCGCGTGCGTGCGGCGATTGCCGATGCCAGCGTGGTGATTGACATGATCGATGTCGGTGGCGGCTTTCCGTCGATCTATCCCGGCATGGAGCCTCCTCCGATGGAGGATTACTTCCACATTATCCACCGGCATTTCGAAGCGTTGCCAATCGCCTATAATGCCGAACTATGGTGCGAGCCGGGCCGTGCATTGTGCGCCGAATACAGCTCGCTGATCGTGCGGGTCGAAAAACGGCGCGGGGATGAACTTTACATCAATGACGGCGCCTATGGTGCATTGTTCGATGCCGCTCACGTTGGATGGCGCTTTCCAGTCGTAGCATTGGAAGATGATCTGATCGAACCGCTCGAGGAATTTTCCTTCTACGGCCCAACCTGTGACGATGCCGATTTCATGAAGGGGCCCTTCATGCTCCCGGCCGACATTCAGGCTGGCGACTTCATCGAAATCGGAATGCTCGGCGCTTACGGGGCTGCGATGAAAACCGGTTTCAACGGCTTTGGCGATGCCGAATTGGCAATCGTGATTGATGAACCCATGGCTAGCCTGTTTCGCGGCGACCGCATCGATCCGCGCGAAAGCGACAATGTGGTGAGTCTGCGCTAGGAAAAACAACCATTTGCGGACTTCGCTTAGGCTGATCCGCTTACCACTACTTGCATGAATTTCGGGGTGCTTTTGGCACCCTCGGTCAATTTTTCGTGTGGGTAATTGCCCGGAGCCAACGAAGTCAGAGGCATCCCGGCGACAGCCAGAGCATACGGTGACACGCGGTGCCGCGTACACAGACCGCCAGCACCGTCGCTGACCAACGAGATTTCGAATTCGATCGCGATCGCTGCATCTTCACTGCGGGCGACCGAGCCTACGACAAGTTGACCCGCGCCAAGATCGAGCACCAATTGCGTACCGACCGGGATACCGACAATCCCTTCGACCAGCGAACCGTTTCTGGAAAGGTCCCGCATTACCGCTTCGTAGCGGTGATCGTCGTGAATAACCCCGATTCGGCGGAACACTGATCTGCGTTCAGGGCGATAGAGATCAGGGCCGGCAGGCTTGATCTTGAACGCTCCGGAATCGACCATTTCCAGAATTTTGTCTTTGGGCAGGGCTCGGGAATAAAGCCAGCCCTGAATTAATTCCGCACCCTTGGAACGGACGACTTCCAACTGGTCGAACGCTTCTACGCCTTCGACCGTGGTCTCCATCCCCAATGCGTTGGATAAACCAATGATGGCCGCAATGATTTTGGCGCTGTTTTTGTCTTTCTGGGTGCAGGAATCGACAAAGCTGCGATCAACCTTGATCTTGTCGAACGGGGCGGATCGGAGATAGCTGAGCGAGGAATATCCGGTTCCGAAATCGTCCAGAGCCAGCCTGACACCAAGCTTCTTAAGCGTAGCAAAAATTTCGTCGGTTGTTTCGCTGTCGCCAACAAAAATGCTCTCCGTCAATTCGAGTTCAAGCCGATCAGGATCAATGCCGGAGGCGGAGATGGCTTCGGCGACGACATCGGGAAAATCGGGATTGGTGAATTGCACTGCGGATACGTTGACGGCCACACGAACGCTGGCTGGCCATTCGTTTGCGTCTGCGCAAGCACGGTTGAGCGCCCAGCGACCAAGGTCACTTATCAGATCACTTTCTTCGGCGACCGGGATAAATAGTGCCGGACTGACCGGGCCACGGTCCGGATGCTCCCACCGCATCAGAGCCTCGAGGCAGACTACGGTGTTGTCTTTGGCTTTGACCACGGGTTGATAATGCAGCTCCAATGCGTCAGCTTCCAGCGCAAGGCGCAAATCTTCCAATAGCAGTTCCCGCTCTTGTTCCTCGTCCTTCAGATCTTCGGAATAGAAGCGGAACTGGCCTCGGCCACCATTTTTAGCTGCATAAAGCGCAAGGTCGGTACTGCGGACCAATTCTTCGCGCTCAACACCGTCATACGGTGCGATTGCGATCCCCACCGAGGTGCCGATGATTGCCCGTTTTTCTTCAATTGGATAAGGTTGTGAGAGGATCTGAATAATTTTGTCGGCCAGTTCGCCCAACTGACCGCGATCATCCAAATCTGGCAAAATCACCAAAAATTCGTCGCCCCCCAATCGCCCGATCTCTCCGCGGCTGCCGATAATGTTGCGGAGCCGTTCGGCCACTTGGACGAGCAATGCGTCACCTGCTGGATGACCCAAGGTGTCATTGACCCGTTTAAATTTGTCGAGATCGAGCATCATGAGCGCGCAGCTGCGTTTGGCAGTCTTGAACGCGCCGATTATGCTATCCAGCCGCCGGTTCATGAAATGGCGGTTGTGGAGCCCTGTCAGCGAATCATATTCGGCCAGTTTGGAATCGACCAGCTTGCGCTCATATTCGACTGAAATGTCGTTCGCGCTTCCCCGATAGCCTTCGAACTGGCCGCGCGAATCGAATTTCGGATGGCCAGAAATCGACCACCATATCTGCCGCACGTCGCTACGGGATTTCTGGTGTGCAAACCGCACCGTTAGATCACGTACCTTGTTATGGGCCTTGAGCTGGAAGTTAAGCGGTCGAGCGGATCTCTCGTCCGGATTGTCGGAGTCGGTTTCGAACAAGGCAACAAGCGGTTGACCGAGTAATTCGTCAAACGGCAGTTCGAGTTTTTCCACGGCCTCATCAGAAATATAGATCAGGTTTCCATCTGCGTCTGTCGCCCAGATCCAGCCGATTCCTGCCCGCTCAAAATCATCAAGCACCGCATAGCGCAATTTGGGGTCGCCATAAGCTGCGCCAGCGCCCGCTGACGAATCAGGTTCGGCATAAGCCCTTGCAAGGCCTTGCAGGATGCTTCTGACTGCCATGTCCCTTAACCAACCGTCCTTTTGCCCAATCGTGGAATTTCCAGTCAGGCATTAGACGCAACTTGGTTAACAACAGGATAAGAAGTGTTAAGCGGCTTGCCGCATTTCCAGCCGGTCCCAGATTTCAACCAACGCCTTGGTCAGTTCCGCCATCATCGCATCAGTGTGCGCAGGGCCGGGGGTGAACCGGAGTCTTTCCGTGCCGCGTGGCACCGTCGGGAAGTTGATCGGCTGTACATAGACGCCGTATTCGGCGAGCAAAATGTCGCTGATTTTCTTGGCCCGCACCGGATCGCCAACCATCAACGGCACAATATGAGTGGTCGAATCCATCACTGGTAGCCCGGCACCACGGAAATGGTTTTTCAGCGCGGTAGCATTGGCTTGCTGCGCCTCTCGCTCGACCGAAGATTCCTTCAGGTGGCGTACTGACGCCAACACGCCGGCCACCAATACAGGGCTGAGCGAGGTGGTGAAAATGAAGCCGGGCGCATAGGAGCGGATCACGTCAATGATCTTGGTATCGGCCGCGATGTAGCCGCCCATGACACCGAACGCCTTGCCCAATGTACCTTCGATAATGTCGATCCGGTCGGCTGCTTCGTCTCGTTCCGAAATGCCCCCGCCGCGCTTGCCGTACATGCCGACGGCGTGGACTTCATCAATATAAGTCAGCGCGTTGTATTTATCGGCAAGGTCGCAAATGGCGTGGATCGGCGCGACGTCACCATCCATCGAATACACGCTTTCAAATGCGATCAGCTTGGGCACTTCAGGATCTTCTGCGGCCAACAGTTCTTCCAGATGCGCCATGTCATTGTGGTTGAAGACACGCTTTTCGCAGCCGGAATTTCGGATGCCTGCGATCATACTGGCATGGTTCAATGCGTCGGAGAAAATGATGCAGCCGGGCAGCAACTTGGCCAAAGTGGACAGCGTGGCATCGTTGGAAACATAGCCGCTGGTGAACAGCAGCGCGCCTTCCTTGTCATGCAGATCGGCGAGTTCTTCTTCCAATTGAACGTGGAAATGCGTGTTGCCGCCGATATTGCGGGTACCGCCTGACCCTGCGCCGACATCGTGCAGGGCTTCTTCCATCGCAGAGATTACTTTGGGGTGTTGACCCATCGCTAGGTAATCATTTGAGCACCAAACGGTAATTGGTTTGGGGCCATTATGCCCGTGAAAACAGCGCGCATTGGGATAGGCGCCCTTGTTCCGCATGATATCGATAAAGACGCGGTAGCGTCCTTCGGAGTGCAGGCGATCAATCGCCTGGTCGAATATCTGGTCGTAGTTCACACCTTAACCTGCGTAATTACGCCGGTTCGCCCCGGCCATTCACTCGGGATTTAGGGGGTTGCTGCGGATATTACCACCGCGATCTTTGCGAACGATTCGCGATTAGAATCGATCAATTTGATCGAGACCATGGCGTGAGAGCGTTTTGCGCAATTTTTCCAAATGTTCGAGGGCCCCGGTCGTAATGCCGCGGTCGGGAATGCTGCGAGCAAATTCCTGTCCTTTGGTCAGATCGACGATCCGGCGTGCAATGCCACCAGCACCGTCGATCAACCGTACATTTTCCCCGAATGCTGCGGCCAGTTCGTCGCTCAAAAGCGGGAAATGGGTGCAGGCGAGGACAACCGTATCGATTGCATCGCCATGTGGCTGGTCGCGCAATCCGGCGACAGCAGAGGCAATCGCTTCCTGATCGACCGTGCCGTCGCGCAACTTCACCTCGGCCAAATCGACCAATTTCGGCGCGGCGTGGCGTAGCAATTTTTTGCCCCTGGCAAATTCCTGTTCGAGATTGTCGACATAGGCTTGCCGCACGGTCGCCGCCGTCCCGAGCAAGCCGATCACTCCGCTGCGGGTCATCGCAGCGGCGGGCTTGATCGCTGGAACCGTGCCGACAATCGGCACCTCCAAAACTTCACGCACCATGCCCAGCGCAATGGTGGAGGCGGTGTTGCAGGCGATGCAGACCAACCGCGGGCGATAACGCTCGCTCATCCGGCCGAGCAATCCAGCAACCCGCGTGGCAATTTGCACCTCGGTCTTGGTACCGTAGGGAAGGCCGGCTTGATCCAAGGCGTAGATTACCGGGGCTTCCGGAAGTATTTTTCGCAATTCGGCGAGCACCGACAAACCGCCTACGCCCGAATCGAACAGCAGAATTGGCGCGTCAGGTTGCAAATTAAACTCCGAATCCGCACGGCCTACGCTTGTCGAGGGCCGGCTTTTACTTCATCGGGAGTACGAACAAGACAGCCTTTCGACAAGCTCGGGGCGCACGGTAACTGAGGGTAATATGAATAATCTTTGGGCCGCTTTGCTGGGTTACGCTCTTGGTTCGATCCCTTTCGGCCTGATCCTGACCTCCATGGCGGGCATGGGCGATGTGCGGAAAATCGGGTCGGGGAACATCGGCGCAACCAACGTCTTGCGCACCGGGAACAAGGGGCTGGCGGCGGCGACATTGCTGTTGGATATGTTCAAGGGCTTCCTGCCGGTGTTCCTGACATGGCAATTTTTCCCCGAAGCGGTCGGCTTCGCCGCTGTCGGCGCAGTGATCGGGCATTGTTTTCCGCTGTGGCTGAAATTCAAGGGCGGCAAAGGCGTCGCGACGCTGGCCGGTATTTGCTTTGGTCTCGCCTGGCCAATCGGCGCCGCTTATGCGCTGGCCTGGATCGGGATGCTGGCGATCTGGCGGATTAGCTCGCTGGCCGGAATGACGGCTGCGGTTGCTGCTCCGGTTGCCGCATATCTCACCGGCTGGCCGCAATTTGTGCCGTTCCTGATCGCAATTGCGGCGCTGATCCTGTGGCTACACCGCGCCAATATCGGGCGGCTGCGGACCGGTACAGAACCGAAAGTGGGCGGCAGCAAAACGTGACATCAAGCCTGTCGCAGCCCGCTGCTCTTTCGCAGGATGAGGCATTTGCCCGCATCCGCCTGCTTCGACCCCCCAATATCGGTCCGGTCAGCTATGCCCAGCTGTTGCGCCGGTTCGGCAATGCGGTGTCCGCGCTGGAGGGGTTACCCGATCTCGGCAAACGCGGAGGGCGGCAATATGCGCCTTCTCCTGCCGCCAGAATCGAGGCTGAGGTAAATGCCGTCCGTAAGGCTGGTGCGCGTAATCTATTCAACGATTCCCCTGAATACCCCGCTCTGCTGCGCGAGTTGGAAAGCGCGCCTCCCATTCTGACCTATCGCGGCAATGTGGCTCTGGCGTCCAAGCCCTGTGTCGCGATGGTTGGGGCGCGCAACGCCTCCGCCGCGGCGGTGTAGCTGGCCCGCGATTTTGCGTTGGCACTGGCGGAGCAGGGGCTGGTGGTCGTGTCCGGCCTTGCCCGCGGAATCGACGGAGCGGCGCATAAAGGTGCTCTCCCGGCTACCATCGGAGTGATCGCCAGCGGGATCGAGATTGCCTATCCGCCGCAGCACGCAGACCTGCAGGAGCAGATCGCATGCGAAGGCCTGCTGCTGGCGGAACAACCCCCCGGTACTGAACCGCGCGGCAGCCATTTCCCCAGCCGGAATCGCATAATCGCGGGCCTTGCCGTTGGTACGGTTGTGGTGGAGGCCGCGCCGAAGTCTGGCTCGCTCATCACAGCGCGGCTGGCGGGCGAGGCAGGACGCGAAGTCATGGCGATCCCCGGCAGCCCGCTCGACAGCCGTTCGCAGGGTTGCAACCAGCTGATCCGTGACGGTGCGGTACTCGTCCAATCGCCGGAAGACGTGGTGGAATTGCTGTCCGGTTTCGACGGCAATCCCCGCTCCAGCTTCCACGAAACGCAGGCCTGGAGCTATGATCCGGGCGAGGGTTTCGCGAATGAAGAACCCGCCGATATCGAACAGCTCCTCACCACCGCACCAATTGCGGTGGACGAGTTGATCCGCCAGTCGGGTACGAGCGCAGCATCGGTACAACTGGCGCTGTTGGAACTGGAAATTGTCGGCCGGTTGACCCGGCATGCTGCGGGCAGGGTGAGCCTTGGGGCGGGCGCATGAAGTTTTCGAAAAAGGGGGTTCTGATGGACGAAAAACTGACAGTTGGCGCAGTAGTTGGTGGCACCATTGATGTCCTAAGCGAGAACATTCAGGCAGTGATGACTTATATCGCGTTGTTCACCCTCGTTGGTGTCGGAATTGAATGGGGGGGGCAACCCAGGCGATCAGTACTTCTTCAGAATTCTTTGAAGAATATTCCTGGCTGCAAGAAGTCTTTGGTTTGGGCGCGGGAATCGCGGGATTACTTATTTTCATACTGGCAGTCATCGGTCAGTCCCTGTTGATCGGTTTGGGAGTTGGCTTCGGTGCTATATTGCTTGTCATACCGGGCCTGATCTTTGCCGCTCGGTGGACGATGGCGCCCGCGTTGCTGGTGGCTACCGAT
>JBBKWK010000257.1:0-9319 GCA_037968915.1 Pontixanthobacter sp. | reverse complement strand
CTCATTAGCTATATACGATTCGCAGAAGGAGCCGATATGGTTGTTTGCGTGTGCAATGCGATAAAGGAAAAAGACCTGCGGGCTGCGGTGCGCAGCGGTGCGGACAAGCCTTCGCAAGTTTATGCACAACTCGGACGCAAACCCAAATGCGGACAATGCCTCGCATTTGCACAGAGCATAATCCACGCGGAAGTTGCGACCGCTTAGCATTCGCTTTAGCAAACTACTGAAATAATTATATTTTTATGTCCATGCTCCCTTTCCTACTGGGAGGAGGTGCGGTATATGATTATACAACACGAAATCGGCAACCGAGAAGGAAGCAGCCATGAAGGGCGACGCAAAAGTCATTGAATATCTCAACGAAGCGCTGAAGAACGAGCTCACTGCGATCAATCAATATTGGCTGCATTACCGTGTGCTCGACAATTGGGGCGTCCACAAACTTGCCGAATATGAACGGCTCGAGAGCATCGACGAGATGAAGCACGCCGATATGCTTGCGGAACGCATCCTATTCCTCGATGGCCTCCCGAATTTTCAGGCGCTGCACAAATTAAAGGTTGGCGAAACCGTCTCGGAAATTCTCAAAGCCGATCTAGCGGTTGAACAAGATGCGATCCCGCTGCTGAAAGATGCCATCGAATATTGCGAAACAGTGCGCGATTACGTGACCCGCGAAATATTCGCCCGCATCCTCGAAAGCGAGGAAGAACACGTCGATTTCCTAGAACAGCAATTCGACATGATCGAACGCATGGGCCTCGAAAACTACGTCCAGTTACAGAGCAAGGCGGCGGGCGAGGAATAAACAAGGCTTGCCACGGACCTATCCTGCGCAAGGGACAATGGAGCCTCGGCTCTACTTCTTCTTGGTATCGTAGGGGTTCTTGTTGCCCTTCAGCGTGACCCGCACCGGAACCGCGTCAAAACCGAGATATTTGCGGATTCCGTTGACCAGATACCGTTCGTAGCTGGTTGGCAGCATATCCAGCCGGTTGCCGAACACCACGAAGCGCGGCGGGCGTGTGCCAGCCTGGGTGATATACCGCAATTTTATCCGTTTGCCGCCTGGCGCTGGGGGCGGATTGGCGCTCAAGGCATCGTCGAACCAGCGATTGAGCGCTGCGGTCGGGACGCGCTTGGACCAACTGGCGCGAATTTCGAAAGCGGATGACAGCATCGCATCCAGACCCTTGCCGGTGCGGGCAGATACGGCGAACAATGGCACGCCCTTTACCTGAGCCAAGCCTTCATCGAGTGCATGGCGCACGCCGTTGAACAGCCCGCTGGCGTCCTCGGCCACGTCCCATTTGTTAATCGCGATAATCAGCGCCCGGCCTTCTTCCAGTACTTGACTGGCAATCTTGAGATCCTGGTGTTCAAGGCCCTGGGTGGCGTCGAGCAGCAGGACTACCACTTCGGCAAAGTCGATTGCCAGCTTGGCATCCTGAACCGCCAGCTTTTCCAGCTTTTCGACCACCCGGGCGCGCTTGCGCATCCCGGCGGTATCGATCAGGCGAATTTCGCGAACATCGCCGGTTTTGGGATCATTCCATTTCCAGTCCACCGCAATCGAATCGCGGGTAATGCCCGCTTCCGGCCCGGTCAGCAGACGGTCTTCGCCCAGCAAACGGTTGATCAGCGTGCTTTTTCCTGCATTCGGACGCCCGACAATCGCCAGTTTCAGCGGCCCCTTGACCACTTCTTCCTCAATATAGTCCTCGCCCGCAGCCTCTGCCGCGTCGCGCGCGGCTTGCCGGGCCACCTTGAGTTGTTCAGCCTCAAACGCATCTTCGACCGCGATGCGTTCTTCGCTCTCGCCGATCAGCGGCCATAATGCGCCGAACAGGTCCGAGATGCCTTCGCCATGTTCGGCGGAAACCGGCACCGGGTCGCCAAATCCCAGCGAATAACTTTCGTAAATACCTGGCTCGGCAGATTTACCCTCCGCCTTGTTCGCCACCATCACGACGGGGACTTTCTGGTTCCGCAGCCATAGCGCGATTTCCTCGTCCAGCGTGGTAATCCCGGCGCGGGCGTCGATCACCATCAGCGCAACATCGGCGCCGACCAAGCTGATTTCGGTCTGTTTGCGCATCCGGCCCGGCAGAGTTTCGGGATCGTCATCCTCCCAACCGGCAGTATCGACGATCTTGAATTTCAGTCCGGCAATCTCGGCGTCGCCTGTGCGGCGGTCGCGCGTAACTCCGGGCTGATCGTCGACCAGAGCGAGTTTCTTGCCAACCAGTCGGTTGAACAGCGTCGATTTGCCTACGTTTGGTCGGCCGATTATGATGACTTGAGGTAACATTGCGCGGCAGGTGGCCCTTTCCCCCCAAATTGGCAAGGCAATTGGCAAGGTTGATTGGTCTGCCCGCAGCGAAAATGGCTAATTTCCGTTAACCGTAACCAGCAGCGCGATCCTAACCCAAACCGGCAATAGAGGCGGCATGAATTTGCCGCGAACATTCCTTGCAATTGCTGCGATGCTCACCGTTCCTACAGCGGTGTCAGCCGATAATTCGGTCGATATGTCGGTGGGATTCGAGAATCAGTCTGCGGATAACGGCGGTATGAAAGGCGGCACGGAATTGCCGCCATACTTGCAATGCGTACCTTATGCCCGCGAAGTGTCAGGCATCCAGATATTTGGCGACGCCCATAGCTGGTGGGACCAGGCCGAGGGTCGTTATCAGCGCGGTAACCGCCCAATTGTCGGCGCGGTGATGGCGTTCCAGCCATACCGCAACATGACGCTGGGCCACGTCGCCGCAGTCAGTAAAATAATCGACAGCCGGACAGTGCTGATCAGCCACTCCAACTGGTCACCGATCGATGGCCGCCGCGGCCAGATTGAACGCAATGTCCGGGCGGTCGACGTCTCGCCGGCCAATGATTGGAGCATTGTAAGGGTATGGTATCACCCGCTGCAAGCGGTAGGCACAACCGCCTGGCCGGTGCATGGCTTTATCTATGCCGGTAGGAATAAGGGCGGCGCAATCCGGCCAATCGCGGAAACGCGGCTCGCGCAATTCACACCGCCAATCGCCATACCGGCCAAGGCGTCAAAAAAATTCAGTCAAGCGTTTGCCGATATGGGCGCGCCAACGCAGGCAGGGCCGGTGAAGGCGAGAGCCGTCCCGCAGCCGATCCGGATAGCCCAGGTGGCTCAACGGCCTGCACCGCGCCGATCTGATCCGGTGCGCGACGCGATTGCGCGCTACGAGCGGTAATCCTACGGTCTAATCAGGCCTTGGCGATCGGCGGGTTGTCACCCAGATCTTCGTACCATGCCTCAACCGGGCCGGTCAGCTTGATGGTCAGCGGATTGCCCTTACGGTCGAGCGATTTGCCCGCCTGAACGCGGATCCAGCCTTCGGAAATGCAATATTCTTCGACATTGGTGCGCACAACGCCCTTAAACCGAATGCCCACGCCGCGGCGAAGCTTGTCTTCATCAAACAGCTTGTGACGCGGGTTAACCGACAGGCAATCAGGCGGAACATCATTCGCTGACGCAACATCGGCCGACGGCGGTGCCGGGCTGGCCGATGTTTCAACGCCAGTTTCGGCTGCAGTTTCAGCCGGGGCTTCAGGGGTGTTTGCTTCGTTCATGCGCGCCCTCTATTACTAGCGCGGGGTCCCGGCAAGATCAGACTTGCAAATCAGTCAGCAGGAGGCGGTGTCTCAGGGGGTGGAGGAGCGACATCGGGCTGTGTCGGCGCAGGCTGGTCAATATCCTCGCGCCCTGGCGGAAATTCCACGGGGGCTGGCGGATTGACCGTATCGCCCTGATCCGGGTTTACTTCGTCTGGCAGCCCACCGGATTGACCATTGGTAGTCATCGCAAAATTCCTTTCACCGGACCAACGCATAGCACATGCCGCCTGTTCCGTGCTTGCCCTTTTGCGCCGGGCCTTTTAAGGGCGCTCCCTTGTCCGTATTGGTTAGGCTGAAAAGTCTGACCCCTGCGGCTTCGTTTGGGCTCGCGGGCGTGGCGGAATTGGTAGACGCGCTGGTTTTAGGTACCAGTATCGTAAGATGTGGGGGTTCGAGTCCCTTCGCCCGCACCAGACGCCGACCGCAAGCTGCCGGGCGGAATATCGAGATTTGAAAAGATTCTATAAAGGCAAAGTTGCACCTCATGCAGATCAAAGAAACCACCAACGACGGGCTGAAGCGCACGTATAAGCTCACCATCCCGGCCGCAGATATCGCCACGCGAATCGATGCCGAGGTGAAGAAGATTGCGCCGCAAGTGAAAATGCCCGGCTTCCGTCCGGGCAAGGTTCCGGCCAATCTGGTCAAGAAGATGCATGGCGAGCAGCTGCATGCCCAGATCGTGAACGACACGATCAGCGAATCAGTTGATTCGTTGATGAAGGAAAAGAAACTTCGGCCGGCTATGCAGCCCAAGATCGAGCTTGAAGATGGCTATGAGGAGGGCAAGGACGCCCAGCTCAATGTCGCTCTGGAAATTTTGCCCGATGTGGCAACACCCGATGTTGACGGTTTGAAGCTGGAAAAGCTCACCGTTCCTGTCAGCGATGCGCAGGTCGAAGAAGCGATCAAGAATATCGCTGACCAGCAGAAAGCCTACAAAGACGCACCGAAGACCAAAAAGGCCGCCGATGGCGACCAATTGATCATCGATTTTGTCGGCAGTGTTGACGGTGTTGAATTCGAAGGCGGCAAGGCAGAAGGCGCGGCGCTGGTCATCGGTTCCGGCCAATTCATCCCCGGTTTCGAAGAACAGCTGACGGGCGCCAAGACTGGCGACAAGAAGACCATCACAGTCACTTTCCCGGAAGATTATCCAGCCGAAAATTTGAAGGGCAAGGAAGCGAAATTCGCGATCACTGTCAGTCAGGTCAAGGTCGAAAGCGAAAGCAAGATCGACGAAGAATTCGCAACTTCGCTGGGCCTCGAAAGCCTGGATAAGTTGAAGGAATTGCTGCGCGGGCAGTTGGAACAGGAAACGAATGGTCTGACCCGCACGCAGATGAAGCGTCAATTGCTTGATACGCTGGCTTCGGGTCATAACTTTGCTGTGCCGCAGGGCATGGTGGATGCTGAATTTGACCAGATCTGGGCGCAATTGGAACAGGAAGCTGCCAAGGACGAAGATCCTGCCAAGGCGATGAAGGAAATCGAATCAGAACGGGACGATTACCGCAATATCGCCGAGCGCCGCGTGCGTTTGGGGCTGCTCCTGTCCGAAATCGGCCAGAAGAACGGCATTGAGGTTACTCAGCAGGAAATGAGCATGCTGACCCAGCAAGCGGCCCAGCAATATCGCGATGAAGACCGCGAACGCTTCCTGCAGTTCATCGCCAATGAACCGATGGCTGCCGCTCAACTGCGCGCGCCGCTTTATGAAGACAAAGTTGTCGATTTCCTGTTCGACAAGGCAGAAGTAACCGAGCGGGAAGTAACCCGTAAGGAACTGGAAGCCGCGATCGAAGCGGAAGAAGTCACAGACGCCAAGCCCAAGAAGAAGGCTGCGGCCAAGAAGGCACCAGCGAAGAAAGCTGACGCCAAGAAGGCACCGGCGAAGAAGGCCGAAGCAGAAGCAAAGCCTGCCGCGAAGCCCGCAGCCAAGAAAGCTCCGGCCAAGAAGGCAGCGGCTCCTAAGGCAGCTGCCAAGGCTCCTGCTAAAGCGGCAGCCAAGCCGGCAGCGGCTAAGAAGCCCGCTGCAAAAAAGGCGCCGGCCAAGAAGCCTGCCGCCAAGAAATAAATCTTATATCCTCCCTGTGAGCCGCGCTCATGGGGAGGACTTATTTCGCCGGTTGCCATACTTCAAAACTCGGGACGGCCAATTCGGCCGTGCGCGCGCGTTCATAGGCGGCGCCAGCTTTCAAAACATCGTGATCGCGCCATTTGCCGCTCATAATTGACAGACCCACCGGCAATCCCTCGACCGCGCCCATCGGGACGGTCAAATGCGGATATCCGGCAATTGCGGCCAAACTTCCTGCGCCGATCCCCCCGCTGAAGTGATCACCATTGACCAGATCGCTGACCCATGCCGGACCGGTCGTGGGCGCAATCAGGAATGCAACCTCGTTTTCCGCCATCAGCCGATCAATTCCTTCTTCGCCCGCCAGTTTTAGCGCATTGGCCCGCGCCGTTCGATAGGCATCTCGGTCCGTCGCGGCCTCGGCCTCAATGAAGATCGACTGACCGAACCAGCGCATTTCATCGGCTGAATTGGCGGTATTGAAGGCGATCAGATCGGCCAGACTGCGCGGCAAATCTTCGCCGGGTAAGCTGCGGAGGTAAGCAGCCATATCCTCGCGTAATTCGAACAGCAGGGTGGTGTATTCATCGCGGTACATTTCGGGGCTCGGCTCGAAATCGACATCCACCAGCACTGCGCCCGCGCGCTCCATATCTGCCAACGCCACCGCGAACAGGGCCGCTACATCGTCTCTGTTTCCGGCCTGCTTGCGCAACACTCCGATCCGCACACCGTCCAGCGATGATTTGCCGAGACCGAACATGAAATCCGTCTTGTGCGCGTCGGCTTCCGTCGTCGCCGCATCCGCCGGATCGCTGCCAGCCAGCGCGGTCAGCAGCATTGCCGCGTCCTGAACCGAATTCGCCATCGGACCGGCAGTATCCTGCGAATGGCTGATCGGCACTACATGGGTGCGGCTGATCAGGCCGACTGTGGGCTTGAAACCGACCACGCCATTTACGCTGGCGGGGCAAGTGATCGACCCATCCGTTTCCGTCCCGATTGCGGCCCAGGAAAATCCCGCAGCCACCGCGGCGGCGCTGCCCGACGATGATCCGCAGGTATTGCGGTCAAGCGCATGCGGATTGCGCGTAAGACCGCCCACAGCGCTCCACCCGCTAGTGGAATTATCGTCGCGGATATTGGCCCATTCGCTAAGGTTAGTCTTGCCCAGCACCACACCGCCCGCCGCGCGGAGGTTCGCGATCAAGGGCGCATCGCGGCCGGTCATACTGTCTTTGAGAGCGAGGCTGCCTGCAGTCGTCGGCCATTCGCGAGTCTCGATATTGTCCTTCACTAAGACGGTTCGGCCATCCAGCGAGGACTTGCTGCCCATCGCGGCCTTCGCTTTCGCCGCAGCATCGGGATCGTAGACTATGACCGCATTCAGTTCCGGCCCTGCATCGTCAAGCTTCTCGATTCGCTCGATATTATTCGCCGCTTCAGCGTCCGTCTGGCGGCTTGAATGGGCATTGGCTGATGCAGGCAGAGCGAGTGTGGCTGCGGCGAGCAGGATAAGGCTGGTTTTCATGCCATCCATAGTGCCAATGGCGCAATGCTTGGCAAGTAGAACTAGAAATTGCCCGCCACGCTGAAGCGGAAAATTGGCCCGATCTTGCGATTGCGATTTTCGGTGAACAGCACCGGATCTTCTGTCCGAACCCCGTCATAGACGGTGCGAGCAAACCGGTCGCGCCCGTCCACCAGATTGGATGCAGACGCATTTACGGTCAGGCCGAACACATCCTTGTGTTCGATGAAGGCGCTCAAGAATGTAGGGCCTTCCCAGCTGCGGCCAATTTCGCCGACCCTGAAATATCGGCCATTGCGCGAATTGGAAAGACCGCTGCCATAGGCGATCTGGCTACCGGGAATGTCGTGCCGATATTCAACATTGATCCGGTAATCGCGCTGGCCGGAGAAGGATCTGAGCAGATCGTCCAGCGGATCGCGCACCCGGCTTTTTACCAATTCCGCCCGCACTTCCACTCTGGCACCATCAATTCCCATGGGGTCCAGATTGAAAGTGCTGTCCCAATCAATCTCGATACGACGGGCCCGGTCGATATTGCCGCGTGCTTCGCCGCCGCCCGCCAGTGGGATCAGGTCAATGTAATCTTCGATCGCGCGGCGCTGGACAGTCAAAGTGGTGGAGCCCCATAAACCCAGCGTCTTGTTCACCTCCAGCTTCGCATCCCAGCTTTGTTCCGGTACCAATTCATTGTTGCCGGAATTGGCGTTGCCATCGTCAAGGAACACCCGGGCCAGGAAATCGCCGAAGGACAATTGCCCAACCGTCCGGCTGATTTCGAGTGAGATATCCAACCCCTTTTCCGGCTTCCATGCCAGCGATGCTGAACCCTTGGGCCGTTTGAAGTCGCGGGAATTGGCAGCGGATCCAGTCTGTTCGATCCTCGAGACTTCACCGCCGATGGTCGCTTGAAATGCCAGCTTCGGGGCAATTTGCTTGCTGAAACTGAGGATGCTCTCGAAACGTTTTTCGCGCACGCCACCGGTTCCCTCAGGGAAATCCACTTCCGCAAAGGTGCCATCTGCGCCGATTGAAAACAGCCGGGCGACATTATCGAGCCTGTTGAACGCCGCTTCGCCTGATAGTTGCCAGTCTGCGCTGAACATGTCCCAGCTATATTCACCGCGCGCAATCCGTTCGCCGCTATCGCCAATAAACGCAAATCTGTCCCCCGCATCTGATGTGTCATCCGCAAAGGAGGTGATGATTGTGTTGGAGAAATCCTGATGTTTGAAACCATTGAGCGCGATTAGTTTCAATGAACCGGGGCCGATCGGAAATTCCAGATCGGCGCCGATCTCGTAATCATATTCGCGATTCCGCCGATTGCTGGACAGGTTGCGGTCAACCAGCCCAGTGCCGAACAGAAATTCCTGTTCGTTGCGGTCAAAATACTCGCGGCTGTAGGAAAGGTTGAGGTTGCCCTTCATATCCCCGCCGAAATCATAATTCAGATTGGCGCTGGCGGAGGGTTCGTCATAATTGCCGGTATTGCGCGTATCCTGCGTTTCGATCAGATTGCCCGCTGCGTCATTTATCAGGCTCGTGCCGTCAGAACCGAAGCGGCCATTCTGGTTGGCTAGCGCCAGCGTGTAATCTAGCCGTCCTGCGCTGCCGGAAACAGACATGTCGAAGCCATATAGTTCCGTCTTGTCGACCACGGGGCGATAGCCGCCGCGCCATTTGAACTGGCCCGAAAGCCCGCCTCCCTCGACAATGATATTTGCTGTTTGACCGGTCAATCCCGGAACATCCAACGTGGTGCCATCGACAATTTCTATCCGGACCACCTTGTCCGCCGGAATGCGTGCCAGCTGGTCCCGCGCGCTGTCTGATTTTCCCGGTAATCGTTCTCCATTGACCAGCACATTCTCGCTCGCCTGACCCAGGCCGCGCCCGCCCCCATTGCCGCCGCCATTACCTCCACCATTACCGCCGCCCTGAATGGTAAAACCGGGAACGCGCTCAACCATATCCAGCGCGTTGCGGGGCGCAAAACGGGCAAAAAATTCGGGCTGAAAAATCTGGGCAGAACCTGATTCGTC
>JBBKWK010000256.1:0-3440 GCA_037968915.1 Pontixanthobacter sp. | reverse complement strand
CGCCTTGGCGCACTAGCGGTCAGCAAGGATGGTACCAAGCTGGCGTTCTCGGTCGATGATAATGGTTCGGAACGGTTCACCGCACGGGTCAAGGATCTGACCACGGGCGAAATGCTCGGCGATGAAATTCCCGGCACATTGTCCTCGTTGGTGTGGTGCGCGGGTGACCGAGCGCTTGTCTACAGCCTCGCCAATGAACAATGGCGCACGGACAATGCGCGGCTGCACTGGTTGGGCCAGCCCATCGCCGAAGATGTCGAACTGTATCACGAAGACGACGAAGGTTTCCGGGTCGGGGCAGGCTTGTCCTCCAACGAGAAATGGGTCGTCATTTCGGCGGGCGATCACGAAACCGGCGAAAGCTATATCGTGCCTGCAGATAATCCACTGGCCACTCCGCTGCTGGTTAGGGCGCGCGAGAAGGGCGTGGAATATGACGTCGACGAGCGAGGCGGAACCTTGTTCATCCACACCAATGACACGCACGAAAACTTCCGACTAGCGACCGCACCGCTGGACAAGCCGGGCGAATGGACCACGTTGATCGAAGGGTCGGACGAATTTTACCTCACCGGATTTGAACTGTTCCGCGATTTTTACGTGGTCGAGGGGCGCCGAGCCGGTCTCGATGTGATCGAACTACGCTATTACGACGATCCCCAGCGGATCGAACCGATCACCTTTCCCGAAGCGAGTTACAGCGCAGGGCTGGGCGATAATCGCGAATGGCATATGGACAAGCTGCGGCTGTCCTATGAAAGCATGGTCAGCCCGGCGACGACCTATGATTACGATGTTTCGGCCAAGACCCTCGAAACGCTGAAAGTTCAGGAAATCCCCTCGGGATACGATGCGGATTTGTACACTACGGAGCGGCTGGAAGTGGCCGCGCGCGATGGCACGATGGTGCCGGTCAGCGTGCTTTATCGGCGGGATCGTGACGCAACCGGGCCGCTCCATCTCTATGGCTACGGCGCGTATGGTATTTCCATCCCGCCGGGCTTTTCGACTACCCGGTTCAGCCTGGTTGACCGCGGTTTTGCCTACGCGATCGCGCATATTCGCGGCGGTGATGATCTGGGGCGGGCGTGGTACAAGGCAGGCAAGCTGGAGCGCCGCACCAATGCCTTCAATGATTTTGTCGATGTTGCGGGCGGCCTGATCGAACGCGGTCTGACGCAGGCGGGAAAGATCAGCATTTCGGGCGGCTCGGCGGGCGGCGAGTTGATGGGCGCGGTGATCAATTCCGACCCTGAATTGTTCGGTGCGGTCGTGGCGCATGTACCGTTTGTGGATGTGCTGGCGACGATGCTGGATGCCAGCCTGCCGCTGACGCCTGGCGAATGGCCCGAATGGGGCAATCCGATCGAAGATAGGGCCGCGTTCGAGCTGATCCAGTCCTACAGTCCCTATGATCAGGTGCGCGCGCAGGAATATCCGCCGATGCTGGTCACGGCTGGCCTAAACGACCCCCGCGTGACCTATTGGGAGCCCGCCAAATGGGTCGCCAAATTGCGCGAGCTGAAAACTGACGACAAGGAATTGCTGCTCAAGACCAATATGGGCGCAGGCCACGGCGGCAAATCGGGGCGCTTCGAAAGCCTGACCGAAACTGCGGAGGAGTTTGCCTTCATCCTGTGGCAGATGGGGATGGTGCCGGAGAAGGTCGGATGACGAACCGGTTCACCAAGTCCTTCGCTGCCGGGCCTGAACACATTGATGTGATGGGCCATGTAAATAATGCAGTGTGGGTGCAATGGGTGCAGGATATGGCGACCGAGCATTGGGATGCTGCCGCCCGGCCGGAGGACAGGGACGCTTTTGTGTGGCTCGTGATCCGGCATGAAATCGACTATCGCGGGAATATCTCTGCAGGGGATAGCGTGACCGGGGGAACCTGGATTCCGGATGGAGCACGGGGCGCGAAATCCACAAGACGGGTCGATTTTACCGATGCCGGGGGCAAGGTGATCGTATCCGCAAATACCACGTGGGCTATGCTGGACCGGGAAAGTGGACGGTTGGCGCGGGTTAGGCCCGAAATCATCGCGCCCTTCGCAGAAAAATAACTTCGCCTACGCCGTCAACGATGTGCCGCCGCGCCGCTTTTTGCGAAGTTCGGGGAACACCATGATCCGTTCAAACATGGCCCGATTGCGCCCGGATTCCTTGGCTTCATAAAGCAGCCGGTCGGCCCGGACATAAAGATCGTAAAACGTCGCTTGTTTTTGCGAACTGTGCGGCAATTCAACCAGCCCCATGCTGGCGGTCACCAGCCGGTCCAGTCCGGGAACCTCTGCGGCGATCCTGGCGGGGATTGCCATCCGCCGCCGTTCGGCGCGGGTTTTCGCATCTGCACCGCGCAGCAGCAGGACAAACTCTTCGCCGCCCAGCCGCATGGCCATGACATCGTCATTCGGCTCCAACGCTCGGGCAACTGCGCACAACACGTTATCGCCCACAGCATGGCCATGGGTGTCGTTTACAACCTTGAACCGATCGAGATCGACCAGCGCAAATGTGTCAAACCCCTGCTCTCGCAATTCGGCAAAGCGTGGTTCGATTGCGCGGCGGTTCATCAGGCCGGTTAAGGGATCACGTTCTGACAGCGCTTCGGACATGCGCGCTTCCGACATTGCATGGTCGCGCTGGCGGCGAATGCTCATGAACCTGTCGGCCACGCCGAACGCGGTTGCCAGACATTCCAGAGCAATCCCAAAATGGAATAGATCATTGGCATCCACCTGGGGGAAACCGGAAACGAAATAGCTAAGCACCCGGATGATTCCGACTATGAACATCGGAGTCCAACCGATGAACTGGAACCAAACAGCGCGGCTGCCCCGGCGGATCGCGCTGAAAATTACGATCGCAAACAAAGGCAGCATTGCCGCGCAGCCAAGGTAGAACAGATCGGCAGAATAACGGCCAAGACTTTCGAACTTGCTGGCATGGACAGCCGTGATGAACGCGCACCACCCGGCCCCCATCCACAGCAGCTTGCGCAAGCGGGGCGTCAGTTTGTCAGGTTCAATGAAGCTGGCAGCGAACATCGCTGCAGTGACCATCATACCGCCAAACGATAGCACGATTAGCGCCCTGACCTGAGTCATGCTGAGCGTACCCAAGGCTAGATAAAAGCCCGATGTCAGCATTATTTGCGTTAGGGCGCAGCAGGAAAGGGCGACATGCCACAGCAGAAACCGTTCCCTGAGCACCCGGTAGAATGCCAGATTAAACGCCAGCGGCATCAGAATCATGCCGCATAATGCCGCCAACAAGAACAGCATGGTGCGATCCTGTGGCGCTTCGCCCGGCAAATCGGGTGACACATGCAGATGGTCCAGCAAAATTCGCTGCGCAGTGCCTTCGACCGCGACGTAAATGTACCGTGTGCCCGGGTTCACCCCCGGCAATTTTGCCGAGAACAACAGATTGGG
>JBBKWK010000255.1:0-2824 GCA_037968915.1 Pontixanthobacter sp. | reverse complement strand
CCGAGCATTTCGCCCGTGGTCAGATCCTTGACCCGTGCGGTGAACCGTTCCGAACCATTATCATCGACCGAGAACGCCAGCTTGGTACCATCCTTGCTGACCGCTAGTGCGCCAAGGCGAAAATATTCCTTACCCTCAGCCAATGCCGGTTCGTCGAGGATCAGCTCATGGGCAGAAACGTCGTCTGGTCCGGCCACCGGCCTCCGCCACCACCGGCGGTATTCCGCGCCTTCCTCATATTCGACCCAATAGAGATACTCGCCATCCTTCTGCGGAACCGAGGTATCCGCCTCCTTGATCCGCGCGCGCATTTCCTTGAACAGGCCGTCGACCAGCGGCTTGTGCGGCCCCATCCGGTGTTCAAACCAGGCATTTTCCGCGGCGAGATGCGCCAGCACTTCCTGATCGTCCACCACCGGATATTTCGGATCGCGCAGCCACGCGTAATCATCGCTCACCGTGATCCCGTGATGGGTCGCACTGGACGGTTTTTTGAGGGCGGTCGGAGCGGCGGGAGTTGCCACAATACTGGAATTGGTCATGCAAGCGCTCTATGTGTGTCGGGAAAGGACCGCAACCATGCTTATGCTCGACCCCAAAGGCGATATTGGCTCAGCCCGCCTCACCGCTCTCCGCGAGGAATTGAAGAGGCAGGGGCTGGACGGTTTCATCGTTCCGATTTCGGATGAGCATATGTCCGAATATGTTGGTGCCTATGCCCAGCGGCTGGCGTGGCTGACCGGTTTCGGCGGTTCGGTCGGCAGCGCGGCGGTGCTTCCCCAGAAGGCCGCGATGTTCGTTGACGGGCGCTATACCGTGCAGGTGCGCGATCAGGTGGACGGCAATCTGTATGAGTATTGCCAGATTCCCAAAGAAAGCATCGGCGAATGGATCGCCGCCAACGCACAAGCTGGCGCGCGGATCGGCTATGACGCATGGCTGCATACGCGCAGCTGGGCTAACAATGTGGCCGCTGCCTTGCAAAAAATTGGTGCGGAACTGGTCCCTGTCTCCGCCAATCCGGTTGATGCGGTATGGGAAGATCAGCCCGAACCATCCGACGCGGCGGTGATGGTGCATGATGATAGCCATGCCGGAAAAGCTAGCGCTGAAAAACGCGAGCTTGTGGCCGACTGGTTGAAATCCGAAGGGCTGGACGGCGCCGTAATCGGCGCGCTCGATTCCATTGCCTGGCTGCTGAATATTCGCGGGGCCGATGTCGACCGCACGCCGGTCGCGCTTTCCTATGTATTAGCGCACGCCGATGGCACTGCGGAATTATTCATCGCACCGGAGAAGATCACGCCTGAGGTCGCCCGGCATCTGGGCAATGCAGTAACGGTCCGCCCCCGCAGCGAATTCGAAAGCGCGTTGACTCACCTGTCAGGCAAAAAGATCGCGGTCGATCCCGACAGCGGCGTTGCGGCAATTTTCCAGACTTTGGAAGATGCCGGAGCCAATGTGATCGCCGCACGCGATCCGGCATTGTTGCCCAAAGCGGTGAAAAATCCGGTCGAGCAACAGGGCCACCGCGATGCGCAGGCACGCGACGGAGTGGCGGTTTCCAAGTTCCTCCATTGGCTGTCGGATACGGCACCCAGGGGAGACGTGACCGAGCTTTCGGCCGCAGCCAAATTGCGCGCATTCCGTGAACAGACCGGCTTGCTGAAGGAATTGTCCTTCGACACTATTTCCGCCGCGGGGCCCCATGCCGCCCTGCCGCATTACCGGGTGGACGAGGACAGCAATATCCCGATCGCGCCGGGCAGCGTCTATCTGTGCGATTCCGGTGGGCAATATCTCGATGGCACGACCGATATTACCCGCACGGTCTGGATCGCTCCGGGTGAACCATCGGACGAGGTGAAAGACCGCTATACCCGCGTGCTCAAAGGCCATATCGCCATTGCGCTGGCAGTGTTCCCGGAAAATACCGCAGGCAGTCAGCTGGACGCGTTTGCCCGCCAGTTCCTGTGGCAGGCAGGCGTAGATTATGCCCACGGCACCGGTCACGGCGTCGGCAGTTTTCTGATGGTTCACGAAGGGCCGCAGCGGATTGCTAAATCGGGCGGCGGACAGGCAGGAACGGGCGAACCGCTGCAAGCAGGCATGTTCCTTTCCAACGAGCCGGGCTATTATAAGGCTGGCGAATTTGGCATCAGAATTGAAAATCTGGTGCTGGTGGAACCGCGCGAAATCCCGGGTGCGGAAGGCGACTATCTCGGCTTCGAAACGCTTACCTTCGTGCCGATCGACCGCAGCATGGTCGATGTTTCGATGCTGACACCGGAAGAAATCAAATGGTGGAACAACTATCACGCACAGGTTCGCGATGTTCTGCTGCCGCAACTGGATGGGCCAGAAAATGACGGTGTTCGCACATGGATCGAGGCGGGCTGCCAGCCGCTATAATTCCTGAACTTGTGAGGCAATCTCTGTTCTGGTAATGTTCCATCAACGGCGAGTCGTTTTATGCTCGCAAGTGGAGGAACCAGGCCATGATCGGATACGTAACTGTCGGCAGCAATGACTTGCCGCGCGCGGCCAAATTCTACGATGCCCTCGCGGCCGAGATGGGCGTGGGGCGGATGATGGAATTCGACACGTTCATTGCCTGGGGCAAGATGGGCGGCGCGCCCGGCGTTGCCGCCACCAAGCCATTCGACGGCGAAGCGGCCACTGTCGGCAACGGCGTGATGGTGGCACTGGAAGCAGACAGCAAGGAACAGGTACAGCGCTTATATGATTTGGCCCTTGCCAATGGCGGCAGCGATGAAGGCGCTCCGGGTCCGCGCGGCGATGATGGCTTCTACGCCGCCTATTT
>JBBKWK010000254.1:0-4496 GCA_037968915.1 Pontixanthobacter sp. | reverse complement strand
GACTTTCTGCACCCGTTGCAACATGCCGACGACACGGTAAATTCGCTGTCCGATGGCGGAGCGCATTGCGGCACAATCTGCGATGCAGCCAGCACGACATTCATGCTTCAGCATTGGGTCCGCGACCGTCCGCGTGGTGCGCGCATCACTCTGGAACACGCGATCAAGCGGCAATGCAGCGATACCGCGCGCCTTTACGGACTCGAAGATCGCGGCGTGATTGCACCGGGCTATCTCGCCGATCTCAACATCATCGATATGGACGCGATCAAACTGGGCAAGCCGTGGCTGGCCTTTGATTTGCCTGCGGGCGGCAAGCGCCTGCTGCAAAAGGCAGAAGGTTACATCGCCACAATCAAGGGCGGCGAGGTTACCTTTCGGGATGGAGCATGGACTGGCGCGACGCCCGGCGGACTTATCCGCGGTCCGCAGCATGCCGAATTGGCAGTGGCTGCAGAATAATCGCTCATGCGTTAGGGTCTGATTACGATACCGACGGACGGGTCGACATGGCCGCCCACCATTGCCACAAAAGTGTCGCGCGCCGCGGCAATGCCGGGGCGGACGTCCACCTCAATGGTGCTGTCCACCTCGGACAGGAATTTGTGCCAACTCTCTGCAATCGCCTGACCGAATGCCTTTGGCCCCTGCTCCTTGATCGCGGCCACAGCATAATGCGGTGCGAAGAACAGGATCGGCTGCGGCCCGGGCATGCCTTTTGATCCGCCAACGCGCCCGTCGACATGGGTTGCACCGACAAGGCAGGAATAGGCGAGATTTTCGCCCAGATGTTCGTGGATGCCTCGCAGAACTTTCGAATTGCCGGCGAAATCGACCGATACCGTGGCGACTTGCTCCAGCTGATCGATTTGATCGTAAGTCAGCACCTGATCGTACATTCCGCTGGCCTCGGTAAATCCGACATTGCCTGCGGATGTTAGTCCCACACGCATTATCTGCGGCGATTTATCCTTAGCCACGCTCGCCAGCGCCATCGATGTTTTGGATGATGCGCTGGTCATCACCATCACCTTTGCGCCAAACCAGCCTTCGGTTCGGAACATGGTTTCAATCAGGAAGCCGGTCTTGAACAGGGGCCCGAAGATCATCCGTTGCGGTTCGCGCGCGGGATCATGCTCCGGGTCGGCAGCAAGCCGGGAATATTGGTTGTAGATCGGGCTCATCGGCTGGCGATGTTCGGCCATGTCGGTGAAACCGCTATCGCTGACTTTGCCCGGAATCACATCGAGATGCGTCGCCATCGGTAGATAACCGTAAACCCGCTCGCCGACCGAGAACTCTGGATGGTTGGATGCCTCGACCACCGCATGGCCCCACATCGGCACGACGCCGCGATCACCGGAACCGGGAAAGAAGTCCCAATAGCCCATCTGGTCACCAGCGACCGCATAGGTAATGTTGTTGGCAGTGACCGAGAAACTCTCGATCTTCAGCCGAACGGCGCCCTCGCCGAGAGGCGGCATGGCAACATCAACCAAGGTTGCATCGGAAATTGTGTCGCGCAGGACATGGACGGCTTGGCTCATGGTTCTCTCCCAGTTTCGGAAAGCAACCTAGCGTGTCACAAGGCCGGAAGCGAGGGGCAATCCATTCCGGATCGCCCCTTTCGTATCACCATTCAATCATAACGTAATTAGACCCGCATCGGCATCAGCACATAAAGTGCTTGGCTCTTGTCGTCCTTGCGGATCAGTGTTGGCGCACCGGCGTCAGCCAGATGTAATTCCGCCGTATCGCCGTCGATCTGGCTGAGAATATCTTTCAGATAATTGGCGTTGAAGCCAATCTCGAAGCCGTCCGAACCATAATCGGCGGCGATTTCCTCCGCAGCTGTGCCGTTGTCAGGACTGGTGACAGACAGAGTGATTTTGTCCGTTTCGAGGCCCATTTTCACCGCACGGGTTTTCTCGGTCGCGATGGTCGCGACGCGGTCAACTGCTTCGTAAAAGCTGCGCGGATCGATCCGGAGCAATTTGTCATTCCCGGTCGGAATTACGCGGGTATAATCGGGGAACGTGCCGTCAATCAGCTTGCTAGTCAGGACAACGCCGCCCTCCCCGCCCATGGTGAAGCGAATCTTGCTGGCGGAAAGGTCGATCTGGACATTGGCGTCGAGCGATTCTTCAAGCAATTTGCGCAATTCAGCGATCGCCTTACGCGGCACGATCACATCGGGCATACCCTCTGCGCCATCGGGGCGCGGCAGTGTGTAGCGTGCGAGCCGGTGGCCGTCGGTCGCCGCAGCTCTGAGTACCGGTTGATCTTCATCCGACACATGCAGAAAAATGCCATTGAGGTAATAGCGCGTTTCCTCGGTCGAAATGGCAAACCGCGTGCGGTCGATCATTTCGGCGAGGGTTTTGGCAGGCAATTCAAAACTGGTCGGCAGATCGCCTTCGACGATAACCGGAAAGTCATCGCGCGGCAGAGTCGGCAGGCTGAACCGGCTTCGCCCTGCCTTCACCGCCATGCGGTTATCGGCAGTTTCGAGGCTGACCTGGCTTCCCTCCGGCAATTTGCGCGCGATATCGAACAGCAAATGCGCCGACACGGTAATCGCGCCAGCTGCTTCGACAGATGCAGCAGCCATGTTTTCGGTGACCTGCAAATCCAGATCGGTCGCCATGACTTTCAGCGATCCGCCTGCATCGGCATCGATCAGCACGTTTGACAGGATGGGTATCGTATTGCGACGCTCCACCACCGACTGAACGTGGGAAAGGCAGCGTAGCAGTGTGGCACGTTCGATTGTGGCCTTCATCGGTCCTTCTCGATCTCTTTTGCGCACCGGCTGAAATGCTCAGACATACAGGCAGATTCGCCTGCGAGCGCCGGAAAATGGTCAAATAACCTTAGCGTTCGCATCTAACGCGGCAAGGCTGCAGCGCCCGTAAACTCGATTCCTTGGGGATAAACCCCCAAAGATTACGACATCATCGCCATACCGCCATTCACGTGCAGCGTTTGTCCGGTGACGTAGCTCGCTTCTTTCGACGCCAAATAGGCAACTGCGGTGCCAATATCCTCGCCTTCGCCCATGCGCCCCATCGGGATGCGCGCATTTAGCAAATCTTTTTGCGCATCGGGCAGCTGATCGGTCATTGCCGTGCGGATAAATCCGGGCGCGATGCAATTGACGGTGATCCCGCGCGTGGCGAGTTCCTGCGCCAGGCTCTTGGAGGCTCCGACGAGTCCGGCCTTAGCAGCGGCGTAATTCATCTGGCCCGGATTACCCGTCGCGCCGACCACGCTGGTAATGTTCACGATCCGGCCAAACCGCGCCTTCATCATTGGCCGTGCGGCGGCGCGCATCAGGCGGAATGCGGCCTCCAAATTAACGTGCATTACCTGGCTCCATTCTTCGTCCTTCATGCGCATCGCCAGATTGTCACGCGTGATACCGGCATTATTGACCAAAATATCGAGCCTACCGAGTGTCTCGATGGTGGCCGGGACCAAATGTTCGACACGGTCGCTGTCCGACAAATTGCAGGTTATCTCGACATGGTCGTGACCATATTCGTCGTTCAACTCCTCGCGGAAGGAGCGCAATTTATCGCCATTGGACCCCGACAGCGCCAGCCGGGCACCTTGCGCTGCGAGCGAGCGGGCAATTGCGGAACCAATCCCGCCACTGGCACCGGTTACAAGAGCGGTCATTCCGGAAAGGTCAAACATTCTCAAATCTCCTTCAACAGCGCTTCGATGTCGGCCATCGTTATCACGCTGGTTGTCTGTGCATCCCGATCAATTCGCCCGATCATCGGGCCGAGAACTTTGCCGCCTAGTTCGACGAATTGCTGGGCCCCGGATGCCCGCATTGCCAGCACGCTTTCGCGCCAGCGAACGCGGCCGGTCACCTGCTCGACCAGCAGGCGCTGGATTTCGCATGGGTCGGTCACCTCGGCTGCGGTCACATTGGCGTAAAGCGGTAGGTGCAACGCCTGCGGAGGAGTAGCCTCTAGCGCAGATGACATCGCATCGGCGGCGGGCTGCATCAGTTGGCAATGGAACGGGGCGGACACCGGCAGCAGGATGCCGCGCTTGATCTCGTGCTCCTTAACCAGAGCTATCGCGCGCTCGATTGCTTCGCGATGGCCGGAAATCACTACTTGCGTCGGGTCGTTATCGTTCGCGACGGTGCAGACCTGTCCTTCTGCAGCCGCATCAGCCAGTGCTTGCGCCCTTTCGATGTCAGCGCCCAGCAGTGCAGCCATGGCCCCAATTCCCACCGGCACGGCGGCCTGCATCGCTTGTCCGCGCAATTTCAGCAACCGCGCCGTATCGGCGAGCGAGAACGCGCCAACGGCACATAGCGCAGTGTATTCGCCAAGACTGTGCCCGGCAACGCAATCACCTTTGTCGGCGAGCGCAATACCGCCTTCTTTTTCCAGCACCCGCAGGGTTGCAATGGCGTTGGCCATAATTGCTGGTTGGGCATTCTCGGTCAGCGTGAGAGCATCTTCCGGTCCGCT
>JBBKWK010000253.1:0-3972 GCA_037968915.1 Pontixanthobacter sp. | reverse complement strand
GCAATCTCCCCGCTTGGCGTAGCCGGTGTCACCGCAACCGGGATGATGTTAGGCGCGTTTTACGCCATGGGTCCGATTTTTTCGCAGCGTTTGGGTATGGGTCTTTCATCGGTCGCCCTGTTCACCTCTTGTGTGATCGCCGGCGGGGTGCTGCTGCAATGGCCACTCGGTGTTTTATCCGACAGGTTTGACCGACGGCGAGTTATTATTGCGACGTTTTTCGGCGCGACAATCATCTGCGCTGTGATCGCCAAATTTGCCTCCACTGGCTTACATATTTTCGTCCTTGGCGCGATATTCGGCGGGCTCACCTTCGCGCTCTATCCATTATGCGTGGCCCATTCGAACGATCATATCGATTCCAGTGAACGCGTTGGCGCCAGCGGCGGGCTGGTGCTGGCCTATTCCGTTGGTGCGGTTGCGGGACCGATGCTTGGCTCAATCGGGATCGCGCTTGGCGGGCCAGCGGGGCTTTTTATCGCCATCGGAGTTGTGGCGCTGCTTGCAACGCTCTTCGGTTCTTGGCGAATGTTCGCAAACAATCCGGTTCCAAGCGAAGATCAGTGCAAATGGCAAACACTCCCGCGGACCACCCCCATGGCAACGTCACGTAAGGATGGGATCAATGATTAGTTGAAGCCGGGCTGATCGCAAGATTGCTCCAAGATGATACTCACCATGCCTTCCTCCAACCGAACAATCCGCATAGAACAGCGCTTTGAAAAACTTGAAGCGGTTTCGAGCGATTATACCATCCACTGATTGGGGCGAGAAAACCGCATGAATTTGATCCTTACTGTGGCCATTGCGATTACGCTTTTGACGTCTGCAATAATTGTCCTTCGGTTCAGCCAAATGAGGCTGTCAGGCGGTGATCCGCTGCGACTTGGAGCGTTCATGGCTATTCTGTTTACGTCCGGATTGGATGTCGGATTGATCATGTTTCCGCTAACCGAATTTCCGATTTACGAGTCCGAAGCAGACTACGGTTTCACCAACGCGCTGGCGGTCGAGTTCGGTTTTTGGGGCTTTCTGGTATGGGCGTTCTATTTTCTGACTACATTCTATTTTTGCGTAGTCGAACCTAGACTCAAGCTGTTCGAATTGTGGCCGATCAAGCTGATCAACAACGCGGTAATCATAGCAACTTGTGCATTTACCGGCTTTCTGTTTTTGAGTTACCTTCCTGCCTACGTAGACGGGATCACCCAACCTGTGCGTTATACATTGGTCGCTCTGGTGGTCCTGCTCGCCGTCTTGTCGAGCACAGACATTCGCTACGTTAAATGGCTCAGTATCGGATCGACAGCGCTGTTCTTTGGACTAATTGGTTTGGTTTGGTCGGCCAGCGAGCTGAGTGTCAGTGCTTTTCTCGGAACTTCTGCAAACCTGGGCGGCTATTTCGCGAACCTACCGAAGTTTATATCGCCGCTCACTGATTATCATGCATTCTATCTGTTCTGGTGGTTTGCCTGGAGTATTATGATCGGTCAATTCGTCGCACGCTTCGTTGGAGGGTGGAAAGTTTGGCAGTTGTTCCTCGCATTGCTTGTCATTCCATCTCTACCGATTGCGCTGTGGTTTTCCGTCTTGTTCCATGTCCATACCGAGGCAATCAATCTCACTGGCCCGGTTCGATTTGGGATGGTGATTGTGGGCGTGATTTTCGTCATCAACTCGCTGGATTCGCTAACCCGGCTCTACTCTGAAAATCTCAATCTGACCGTGGTGCGGCTTGGAATAACCGGGTACGTCGCGGCTCACTGGGGGCTCCTGTTCGGCCTGATCCTGCTGTACCAATTCACGCCGTTGAAAATCGAGTGGATCGGCTTGGTGGTTATTGGCCTGTATTGCTGTCTTTACACACTGACAATGAAGCGACGATTTGAACTTCGCTCTCTAATCCCAAACGAGGTGGCCAATTGATGGATCGGACCTTCGACTACATCATTGTTGGTGCTGGATCTGCCGGATGCGTCTTGGCCAATCGATTGACCGCGAACGGCGAGTACAATGTGCTCTTGCTGGAGGCAGGCGGAAGTGATCGAGACATTCTGATCGAGATGCCTACCGCGCTTTCATATCCAATGGCCTCCACGACCTACAATTGGGGATATAACTCGGAACCGGAGCCCGCAGTCGACAATCGCCAGATAACCTGTCCCCGCGGAAAGGTACTTGGCGGGACATCTTCTATCAACGGAATGGTCTATGTTCGCGGCCACGCCTGCGACATTGATGAGTGGGAGGATCATGGCGCCAAGGGTTGGAGCTACGCTGATTGCTTACCTTACTTCAAGCGCGCAGAAACCTGGCAAGGCGGCGAAGATGATTACCGGGGCGGATCGGGTCCGCTGGGCGTTTCTGGCGGCAATAATATGGTCGGCAATCCGCTCTATCAGGCCTTTATCGATTCGGGGGTAGAGGCAGGATATCCGCGCACGGAGGATTATAACGGGTACCGCCAAGAAGGCTTCGGCCCCATGCATATGACTGTCCGCGGCGGCGTTCGTGAATCGACATCCAGGGCTTATTTGCGACCTGCAATGAAGCGACCAAACCTAACTGTGATGCAGGACGTTCTCGTGGACAAACTCATGTTCAACGGGAAACGCGTAATCGGCTTGTCGGCTGTCAAAAAGGGTAAGGACCTCGTGCTGCGGGCAAGCCGCGAAGTCATTCTGTCAGCCGGATCAATCGCGTCACCGATGATCTTGCAGCGTTCGGGCATTGGTCCCGCTAGCATTCTGGAAAGTGCCGGTATTTCTCCAAAACATATTGTACCTGGCGTAGGCCAAAATCTACAGGACCACGTGGAGGTCTATTTTCAGTTCCGGTGTAAGCAGCCAGTAAGTTTGAACAACAAGCTTGGCCTTCTAAGCAAGCTTCTGATTGGTGCGCGATGGTTCTTTTTGAAATCAGGGCTCGGTGCAACGAACCACTTCGAGGCATGCGCTTTTATCCGCTCGAAAGCGGGATTGAAATCGCCTGACATTCAGTATCACTTCTTACCTGCTGCCATGCGTTATGACGGAACGCCGTCCATCAAAGGGCACGGTTTTCAAGTTCATGTTGGCCCGAATAAACCAGCCAGCCGTGGGCGTGTTGCCATCAGATCGGATGATCCACAGGAGCCGCCCAGCATCCTGTTTAATTACCTATCGCACGCAGAGGACATCGATGCTTGGCGGCGGTGTATCCGGCTGACCCGCGAGATAATTGCGCAGCCCGCAATGGATGCGTATCGCGGCGAGGAAATTCAGCCAGGCCTTGATGTGTCCTCTGACGATGAAATTGATCGGTGGGTCAGGGGCAATGTCGAGAGTGCTTATCACCCGTGCGGGACTTGCCGGATGGGGCCAACTGATGACCCGGATGCCGTGGTCGACAATAGCTGCCGGGTTATCGGCATCGACGGGCTTCGGGTCGTCGATGCATCGGTCTTTCCCACAGTTCCCAATGGCAACATCAATGCGCCAACGATTATGGTCGCCGAAAAGGCCGCCGACATCATCTTGGGCCTGCCTGCGCTTCCTCGTTCCGACGTTCCAGTTTGGACAGAAGAAAAGTGGGCGAACCAACAACGGTCGCATCAACCTGCTCGAGAGCTTTAGTCCGACACGCAGGTGTGGGTTTTGCGGAGGCTGTATTGCAGCGCTGATAGTCCGGCGATCCGCTTTAAGAACAGTCTGAGACAACCAGCGCAATGGATTTTGAATAGGAATTGTAGCAATTCACGCCGAGAAACTCACCGCAACCGGCAAAAAATCGAATTCAACAGTTTACAATGTGGCAGGTGGAAAACCGAGGTCCACCTTGGAAATTTGTTTCCGTTAAATCAATTTCCTAGAAAGCTGCTGGCGGAGAGACAGGGATTCGAACCCTGGGTACGGTTGCCCGCACAGTAGTTTTCGAGACTACCCCGTTCGACCACTCCGGCATCTCTCCGCGGCGCATTTTTTACGGGGCATG
>JBBKWK010000252.1:0-24329 GCA_037968915.1 Pontixanthobacter sp. | reverse complement strand
GATGAATTTTTCTTGATCTCACTGTCAGTTAAATTCAGCGAGCCGAACAATTTCCAGCCATCGACTATCTTCGCGCTGGTATTGAATTCTGCTCCCTTCACATCAACCCGGTCGATGTTTGATACCACGCGCAATAGCCCGAATCCGCCAACGAAGAATTCGAAAAACTGCATGTCGTCGATGCGTGTATAGTAGCCAGCAAGATCGAAGGTGACCCGGTTGTCAAACAGTGATCCCTTTACGCCTGCCTCGAACGAGCTGGAGGTTTCTTTACGAAATTGATCATTGATCACAACGCCGGCGTTGATGGATCCAAAGGCGGCGGCGCCGGTCGGATCATTGAAATAGGTATCAACTGTAGCTTTCGAGCCCTGATTGTTGAACCCGCCCGATTTGAAGCCGATACCCCAGTTGGCGTAAATGTTGGTTTCCGGTGAAGGCTGGTAGCTGAAGCTGATCTTCGGCTGTAATTGTTTGAAGACAGCGGATTGTGCCGGAATAGTCCCGGTTGCGGACAGGCCAGGGTTGATCGGTGCCCCAGTGATCGGGTCGGCAACATTGGGTACAAGACTGGTCACTGTACGATCTTCGATATCGTAGCGGAGGGCAACGCCCAAATTCAACTCATTAGAAACCTCATAATCCGCGGATCCAAAGGCTGCATAAACATTAGTTCCAAAATTATCATTATAAAGCAGCGAGGTGGGGTTGGATGACCCCGGCGGATTGTAGAGCTGTGAACTTACCCCTTGGCCCAGATCGCCGCCCAAGCTGACGCCAACCGAGCGATCAATATTGAGGTAGTACGCGCCCAATTGCCAGCTCAAGGGCCCGCTGTCATTCGAGGCCAAGCGGATTTCGCCGCTAATGTCTTTTTGGTCGCGGGTTTGTAGCTGCGTGCCGTCACAGGTCGTCGGGCTGTAAGGACCAAATGTTGATCCTGAAAAATTGAAAATGAAGGGGACTGGGATTGTGCCAATCACTCCGGGTCCATTGACGGGATATCCGGTGTTCGCTGCGGTGGATGCAAAGCAGGCATTCTGGACTGCAAGGTTGGTTGTATTGGCCGGTGCGCCAAATGCAGGAGATATATAGCGGGCAAAGTCGGCCGAGGTACCATCGGCCGTAAGGCTTTGGCTGGTGTCGGAATAGAGCGCCCAAGCTGTGAGCATCGTCGAACCGAAGTCGTGTTCGATCTTTGCCGATACATCGAATGACGTTTGGTCATTGGTCGGGCGGATATTGCTGTAATAGCGGAACTCGTGATCATCGACATCTTCGTTAAATGCGCCGCCGAGGGCGGGCAGATGAAAGGCCGCGTTGAAATTGATTGAGGCGCCCGAAAGGTCGGAATAGCGCGCCTTCAGATCGAGCTCGGTTGCGTCCCCAAGCTGGGCTACAAACCGGCCATCGACTGACCAGACATCCTGATCGACGACGACTTTGGCATTGAGAAATTCATTGCGGTAAAAGCCGTCGGTAGTGCGATAACTTCCCGAAAGGACAAACCCTGCATTGTCCCCGACCGGTGTCGAAACATAGCCGCTTCCTTCGATGGTATTCTCGTTCGCGTAGCTAAATTTACCTCCGGCCTCCAAATCAACACCGGGTTTTAGGGTTGAGATCACAATCGCGCCAGCAGCCGCATTGCGGCCATAGATTGCGCCCTGCGGACCTTTCAAAATTTCGATCTGGCGCAATGTTCCTTGTACCTGATTGAGCTGCGCTGTGTTGGTTTTGAGGATGCCATCAACCACCAAGGCTACGGAGCTTTCAGCATCGCGGGCACCGTTGATACCGCGAATGTTGATTTGTGTGTCGCCCGCTTCTGCTGTCCCGGTCACGATGGTTACACCCGGAGTAAGCTGCGCAAAACCTTCGGCGTTGTCGACCCCGGTTTTCTGCAACGTATCAGCGGTAAGTACTGATATTGAGGCCGGGACATCGATCAGGCGTTCGCTTTGGCGCCGTGCGGTAACAATGATTTCGCCAGAGTCGACTGCATCTTGGCCACTTGCGGAATCTTGCGCATAGGATGGTGCGGCGACCATCGCCAAGGCGGCCACCGAAACCTTCATCATAATCTTAAAGTTTCGCATGGAACTTCTCCCCCAAATTTCCGCTCGCCTGAGCAAGTTAACGCGGATGTTGATCTCGCGTTGCGTTTCCACACTCTTATTGTATACAATATTCATCCGTCAACCCTATATGGAGTCAGGCCATGTCGCGAGCCTCCGACCGTGCTTACAGTCAAATCAGGCGTATGATTTTGCGCGCAGACCTAGTTCCCGGAGAGCAGATCCGCGAGGAGCAGCTTGCCGAAGTGTGCGGTGTTTCGCGAACGCCCGTGCGCGATGCGTTGCGGCGGCTCGAAGCTGAATCGTTGATCAGCCGCAACGAATCGCAGCGAAGCTTTGTTGCCGAATGGTCGCTCGAAGACATTGCCGAGGCATTCCAGTTGCGGGCCTTGCTCGAAGGGCGGGCGGCGAAGCGCGCGGCGACGCGGATCACGGCGGAGCAGGTCCGCTCGTTGAAGGCGTGTAATCGCAGAATCGAGGCGGCTATTTCCGGCGATACGCCTGACATCAACCCGTTCCTCGAGAGCAACCGGATTTTCCACGCTACGATAATGCAGGCTGCTGCCTCTGTACGCCTGACCAATATTCTCTCCAGCATTGTGGAGCAGCCAGTCGTGCTGCGGACAGCGCAACAATATGATCGCGAAAACCTGCTGCGATCGCACAATGAGCATCAGGAACTGGTCGCTGCGTTCGAGCGGCGAGATGGTGATTGGGCCGAGTCGATTATGGCTGCGCATATTCACCGTGCATTTCATGCCTATGCTGATGTCCACCAGCGCGAGCTGGTCGATGCACCGGATGTCGCAGCGGCATGAGGCGACTTGCTTTTGTATACAATTATGGCAGATAGCGATTCATGTCAGTGCCTCTGGAAATTGAATTTGTCGAAGTAGGTCCACGCGACGGCCTGCAAAACGAGGCTCAACTTGTCGCGGCCAAAAACAAGCTCGAACTGATCGCGCGTGCGATCAAATTCGGTGCCCGTCGCATAGAAGTGGCCAGCTTTGTAAATCCAAAACGCGTGCCGCAGATGGCCGATGCGGAAGAGGTTTGCGCCGGGCTGCCGGATCGTGATGACGTGACCTATATCGGGCTGGTCATGAACAAACGGGGCGCGGAACGCGCGCTGGCTACCGGACGGATAGACCAGCTGGGTGCGGTATGCGTTTCCACAGACCAATTTGCGATAGCCAATCAGGGGCAGACCAGCGACGCCTCGGTTGCCGCGGCAAAGGCAATCATCAACTTGTCCAAGTCGTCAGGCAAGAGCGCGCAGGTCACAATCGCTGCATCGTTTGGTTGCCCGTTTGAGGGCGAGGTTGCCGAAGCGCGGGTGATTGCAATGGCGAAGTCTCTGGCCGAAGCTGGCCCGGTCGAAATCGCACTGGCTGACACTATCGGTGTCGCGAATCCGGTACATGTTGCTCGGCTGGTTTCCGCCGTGCGCGCAGTCATTGAGCCATTGCCAGTGCGGGTCCATTTCCACAATACCCGCGGTACCGGGCTAGCCAATCTCTGGGCTGCTGTGAACGAAGGCGCGAGCGTGGTTGATGCGTCCATCGGCGGGCTTGGTGGATGCCCGTTTGCACCTGGAGCAGTGGGCAATGTTGCAAGCGAAGACGTGGTCTACATGTTGGAGCGATCCGGAATTTCAACGGGCATGGATTTGGATGCGCTGATCGAAACATCCCGGTGGCTATCTGGAATTATGGAGAAGGACTTGCCAGCGATGGTGAGCCGGGCGTTGCCATTTCCGAAACCAAAGTAACGCATGCGGCGACGTTGAAATAAGCTTACGAGAGGATGAAATTCTATGGGTTATCGATTGGGCGTCGACGTAGGCGGAACGTTCACTGATCTGTTGTTATTCAATCAGGACAGCGGAGCATTCTGGCGTCACAAGACACCGTCCACGCCGCATGACAGCAGCGAAGGCATTCTGAACGGCGTTTCCGCGATTTGCGACGATGCGGGCGTCGCGGCAAAAGACATCGAGTATATGCTGCACGGCACAACAGTTGCGACCAACGCGGTCCTCGAAGGGAAGGGCGCCCGCGTCGGCCTCGTCACTACAGAGGGCTACCGTCATATCATGCAAATTGCGCGCAGCTATGTCCCCGGCGGTCTCGCTGCGTGGATAATCTGGCCCAAGCCTCAACCTCTCGCAGCACTCGAGGACACGGTGACCGTCAAGGGACGGATGGACGCCGATGGTAATGAATTCCGCCCGTTCGACGAAGCGAGTGCGCGATCGGCCCTGACCACGCTCAAGACCCAAGGGGTCGAGGCAATCACGGTGTCGCTGATAAACGCCTACATAAATGGCGATCACGAAACAAAAATCGGTAAGCTGGCAGCCGAGATTTTACCGGGCGTGCCCGTGTCGCTCAGCCATGAAGTGCTGCCTGAAATGCAGGAATACGAGCGCACCTTGACGACCGTGGCGAACGCTGCCGTGCGCCCGGTTGTGAGCAATTACCTCTCCAACCTGCGCGGCAAGCTGGCCGACAAGGGTTTTGCAGGAAGACTATCTCTGCTGCGCAGCGATGGCGGCTTGATGACATCGAACAAGGCAGAAGAGCACCCGGTCAGTATCCTGATGTCTGGCCCTGCAGGTGGTGTCACCGGCGCTTTGTGGGTTGGCAAGAATGCCGGGATCAAGAATATCCTCACGCTCGATGTGGGCGGCACCTCTACCGATGTGGCTTTGATCGAGAATCTCGAACCGCGCCGTGTTCGAACTACGGAAGTAGGGCATTTGTCGGTCCGCGCTTCATCGCTTGATGTAAAGACCGTGGGCGCGGGCGGTGGTTCGATTGCTTATGTGCCCGAACTGACCGGAGCGCTACGGGTCGGTCCGCAATCGGCAGGCGCAGTGCCGGGGCCGGTGGCCTATGGCAAAGGCGGGACAGAACCGACCGTAACCGATGCCAATGTCGTCCTTGGATATTTGCCGGAGAATTTGCTCGGCGGCAGTTTCAAGCTCGACCGTGAAGGCGCCACCAAAGCCGTACAAAAAATTGCCGATGCGCTCGGGATTGATCTGATGGCGGCAGCGCGCGGCATTATCGACATTGTGAACGAAAATATGTTCGGCGCGCTGCGCATGATCAGCGTCCAGCAGGGATACGATCCACGTCACTTCGCCTTGATGGGCTTTGGCGGTGCGGGTCCGCTCCATGTCAATGCGGTGGCCCGTTTGATGGGCAGTTGGCCGGCTGTCTCTCCTGTATCGCCCGGTGTGCTCTGCGCTTTAGGAGATGCGACCACGCGGATGCGCACAGAAACGGCGCGCAGCTATTCCAAGCTGGCGACACAGACGAAGGCCGCTGATTTGAGCGCCATATTGGCCGAAATGGAAACGCAGCTGCGTAAAGAACTTGCGGCGGAGGGCGTATCCGACAGCGATATCGAAATGGAGTACGAAGTCGACGTGCGCTATTCGGGGCAAGCGTTCGAAGTGCCGCTGACCATCACCATGGATGTACTCAAGCAGGACGGCGTCGAAGGACTGCTCGCCCGTTTCGATGCCGAGCATTTGCGACTGTTCACTTTCAATATGGATACCCCGCATGAAATCGTGAACTTGCGCGCCGTAGCGCTGGGTAAGGCGCTGGACTTACCCGCTGCCGAATTGCCGCAAGGCGATGGCAACGCTGCTGCGGCCAAAATGCGCGACCACACCTTGTGGATGGACGGCAAGGAGCAAGCAGCAATCATCTATGACCGGAGCAAATTGCGGCAGGGTGACATAATTCCCGGCCCGGCGATTGTAGTGGAGATGGATTCGACCACGCTCATTGAGACCGGCTGTGTCGGCAGCGTCGACGCAGTGGGCAACATCCTCATCAATCTGGTTGAAGGAGCAGAATAATGACCGCACAGATCATCCAGACCAACGATACACCGTTCAAGAAAATCACCATCGATCCGGTCACGCTCGACATTATTGAAAACGCCCTGCGTAATGCCCGCATCGAAATGGATGCGACACTGGTGCGCACCGCGATGTCGCCAGGCATTCGGGAGCAAGGCGATGCTTTTCCGCTGATCGCCGATCACACCGGCAAGATGATTGTCGGCCAGTTCGGCAGCTTCATCGGCGGTTTTCTCGAGCAGTTTGACGGTACACTAGAAGATGGCGACATGATCCTCCTGTCCGATCCCTATTCCTGTGAAGGGGCGGTCAGCCATAATAACGACTGGTTGATACTGCTGCCCGTGTTCAAGGACGGCCGCCTGATCGCCTATACTGCCATGTTTGGCCACATGTCCGACATTGGCGGCAAGGTTGTTGGCTCCATGCCGATTGATGCCAAATCAGTATTTGAAGAAGGCGTGCGTATTCCAGCCGTAAAAATCTGGAAAAAGGGCGAATATAACGATGACCTGATGAAGCTGGTCATGCACCAAACGCGCAAACCCGATTGGTGTCAGGCCGATTTGAATGCGTTGATTGCCTCATGCCGGGTGGCCGCGCGCCGGGTTGTTGAGATGGCAGGCCGGTTTGGCGATGATGTTTATATCAGCGCGACGCAGGAGTTGCTGGCCCGCAACCACCGCGCGATGAAATCGCTCATTGCCATGGCCATCGGCGAAGACAAGGTCATGTTCGAAGATTTCATCTGCGACGACGGCGTCGGCTATGGTCCCTACAAGATCAAATGCACCATGTGGCGCGAGGGCGAGAAAGTCGTTCTCGATTTCGCCGGAACCGACCCGCAAAGCGCGGCGTCGATCAACTTCTTCCTCAATGAAAACATGTTCAAGATGTTCTTCGGCATCTATATGATCATGGTCTTTGATCCGCAGATCCTGTTCAACGACGGTTTCTATGATCTGATCGACGTGCGGATCCCTGAAGGGTCGCTGCTCAAACCTAAATTCCCTGCTGCGCTTTCGGGCCGGACGCATGCGCTGGGACGGATATTCGATATTCTCGGCGGATTGCTGGGGCAGAAGACACCGGAATTCCTCAATGCTGCTGGCTTTTCGTCCTCGCCCCATCTGTTCTATTCGGGCAATGACAAGAAGGGCGACTGGTTCCAGCTGTTCCAGATCGGTTTCGGCGGAATTCCAGGGCGGCCGATGGGTGATGGCCCCGATGGCCATTCACTGTGGCCGGGCTTCACGAACGTGCCGAACGAATTTCTTGAGCGCTATTTCCCGCTGATGATCGAGCGTTATGAAACTGCGCCCGATAGCGGCGGAGCGGGCGTGCACCGCGGCGGTAACGGAATCCATATGACTTATCGATTCCTAGCCGCAGGGACCATATCGATCCATGATGACCGCTGGTTCGTACCCCCGTGGGGCGTCAATGGCGGCGAACCGGGCAAGCGGGCGCGCAAGATTCTCGAAAAGGCCGATGGCACGCAGATAATCGTCGGGAACAAGGTCGAAGATGTCCACGTGGAGGAAGGCGACCAGTTGCACTTCATCACATGGGGCGGTGGCGGCTGGGGCGACCCGCTGGAGCGCGATCCCGCCTTGGTCGGAAAGGAGATCGTGCAAGGCTTGGTCACTTCTGAGGGCGCGCTCGCTTACGGCGTGGTTGCAAGCGAGGCGGGTGTGGTTGATGAGGCGGAAACTGCCACGCTGCGCGCTGACATCAAGTCCGCACGCGGCGACTTGCCCCTGTTCAATTACGGGCCGCCGATCGAGGAGTTGCGTCAGAATTGTGAGGTGGAAACCGGTCTACCGGCACCGATCCAACCCGTCTGGCATTTTGTCGAGGCAGCCGAATAATGCCTGCGAACAATGGCGCCTTGTCAGGAATTCGGGTCGTCGAAATGGGGCAATTGCTGGCTGGCCCGTTTTGCGGCCAATTGCTCGGCGATATGGGCGCGGAAGTCATCAAGATCGAACCGCCTGGGGCGGGAGACCCCATGCGCATGTGGGGGCAGGGTGAGGAAAAGGTCCAGTGGGAAGTCATCGCACGCAACAAGAAGTCCGTGTCGCTCAATCTGCGCATCCCGGAAGGTCAGGCTCTTGCGCGCAAACTGATCGCGACCGCTGATGTCCTGATTGAAAATTTCAAACCCGGCACGCTGGAAAAATGGGGGCTTGGGCCGGATATTCTGCATCAAGATAACCCCGGACTGATCATTGCGCGCATGTCCGGTTACGGCCAGACCGGCCCCTATTCCACGCGAGCAGGTTTCGGCGGAATTGGCGAGGCGATGGGCGGCTGGCGCTATATTGTAGGAGAGCCTGACCGTGCGCCCAGCCGGATGGGCATATCCATCGGTGACACTTTGACGGCGACCTATGGCTGTATGGGAGTGCTGGCCGCGCTCCATAGCCGCACACATAGCGGGAAAGGCCAGGTCGTTGATGCAGCTCTGTACGAATCCGTGCTGCAAGTGATGGAAGGGCTGGTTCCCGAATACGACCATAGCGGCGTGATCCGCGAACGGTCGGGATCCATCCTACCCGGCATTGCCCCTTCGAATGTCTACATTTGCAGCGATGGCGAATATATGATCGGTGCGAACAAGGATGAGATATTCCGGCGGCTGGCCCAGGTCATGGATCGGCCGGAACTGGCCGATGATGCCAGATATGCCACCCATATTGCGCGTGGCAAAAACCAGATCGAGCTTGATGAGCTTATCAATCGTTGGACGGCGACTTTGCCGGTTGCCAAAGTTGACCGGCTGATGACTGAGAATTCGATTCCGGCTGGCCGCGTTTACCGTGCACCCGAAATGCTTGCCGACCCGCACTTTGCCGCGCGTGAGGCCATCGTGGAGGTTGAGACCGAGCGTTATGGCAGCATAAAGATGCAAAATGCATTTCCCAAACTCTCTGCCACGCCCAGCGGCGTGCGCAGCCCCGCGCCATCAAAAGTGGGACAGCATAATAGCCAGGTCTATGGCGAGCTGCTGGGTCTTGATCAGGGGGCGCTCGCCGATATGGCGGCAGCGGGCGTGATCTGATGTCTGGCGATGATCTGGCCGAAAACTATGCCGTGTACGACGGACATTTGACTTTCGGTGACAAACCAGCGCTTCTGATCGTTGATTTCGCTATGGCCTATCTCGAACCAACATCGCCATTATTTGCTGACGCCGAGGGGGCCTTGGCGAGCAATGTAAGGTTACTTGCTGCTGCTCGCGCCGCAGGTGTCCCCGTAATATTCACCAGGGTTGAATACATTCCTGGCGGCGCCGATGGCGGTCTGTTTTACCAAAAGATTCCTGCGCTCTGTGTCTTCGATGCAGGATCACCGCTCGGAGAGTTTCCCGCCAGTCTGCAGCCGGAAGTTGGCGAAGATGTCGTGACCAAGCGATATGCATCGGCCTTCTTCGCTACGTCGCTTTCGGCTATTCTTAAAGACAGACGTATCAATACGTTGCTGATCACGGGTATGTCGACATCAGGCTGCGTTCGGGCGACCGCCTTGGATGCATTGCAAAACGGCTTTGCACCCTTCGTGATTAGCGATGCCTGCGGCGACCGCCACGCAGTTCCGCATTCGGCCAGCCTTTTCGATTTGCAGGCGAAATATGCTGAAGTCATTAGCGAAGAAAAGGCGATCGGGTTCTTGGATAGGTATATTGAGCCGACATCTTAGGTTGCCAGACCGACTTTTATCAAATGCTCAGGAAATCGCGGGGTTTCAGATTTCATTGTAAAATGAGGGTGGTTGGGAAAGTCTAATTTTCAACAGAATTGTCAAGCCTAACAGCTGCTGGCCCAGAGGCTTCAGAGCAGCTTTCTCTCCTGATTGACGACATTATGGTGCGATATTTGGAATCCGGATCGGGCAAGGACCGTGAAATGGGCCGCAGAGACTATTGCTGCTAGCACTGCTTGCACCTCCACACAGTTTTCCCATTTATATCATTAGCTTATATTAGGGAAAACTAGTGCGTCAATTCACGCACTATGGACAAGCTTATCCAATTATCGCCGCGCAAGAGTCTGTAATTATTGAGTGATCTGGTCCGAAATTTGCGCGCCGGACCACATCAAATGAACCGCCAGGCAAACAAGAAAGTCGCGACAAAGGAGATGATCGTCGCTGCGAAGACTGGCACAATACCGCGCCATCCTTCGGACAACAGCGCATCGAGGCGTGAACGCATGGCCGTGGCTATCACAGCGAACAGCAACAGGCCTTTCGAGGCGACAAGGCCGTATTCCCGTACGATATCTGGAGACGTCACGATTGAATTGACCGTTACAACTGCAAAAAATGCCAAGATGAACCAGGGGAATGTCAATCTAGACCGCAGCCCGCTTCCAGAATGTTGCGAGTTGCCCACTATCAACCCGATCAATGCAACCACCGGGGCAAGCAGTGCCACCCGGGTCAATTTGACGATCGTCGCGACCTCGCCCGCACCGCGCGAAAAATCGAAACCTCCGCCCAAAGACTGAGCTACATCGTGTATGGCAGCGCCCATCAGGAAACCTGCCTGCCGGTCGGTAAAGCCAATCGTTTGCGCCAATATCGGATAAGTCGACATTGCCAGTGCGCTGGCAAGTGAAATGCCTACCAGCGTGAAGGTGAACCGATGCTGATCCAGTCGGTCCCGGCCGATCACGGCGTAAATCGCTAACGCTGCGGATGCCCCGCAAATCGCGGTCGCCCCGCCGGCTAGCAGGCCGACATAATTGCCCTGACCGACGGCTCTTGAAGCCGCCACTCCGCCAAGAATGACCAATCCCATGATAGTGATCAATGCCGCGAACGGCAGCAGGCCAAGATCTGCAATTTGCATCGCTGTGATCTGGGTGCCCAGCAAGACAATGCCCCAGCGCAGGAAACTGGTGCTGCAAATGTCGAACCCAGGCTTTACCCGATCATCTGCTGAAACAAAATTAAGCGCCAAACCAATCAGTAATCCGGCCAGGATCACCGGCAATCCGTAATGTTCGGCCATAAAGCTTGCTGCAGCGGCCGCTATGGCGACGATCGCTAGGCCAGGGAAATAGTCGGATAATCGACGTAGCGGTCTCCCTTCCAGTTCCTGCGTGAGCCATATTTCGCCATACAGATCAGCGCCCATTGGGGACGAGGTTTGGGCGATCTTGTCAGCCACCGGCAAGATCCGCGATGTCCAGGACCGGAGTTGAATGTGTCGCGGCAAATTTCTCCATGTCTTCCACCCGCGCCATTGTTCCGTCTGCGCGTAGAATGGCACAAAGCACAATGCCTTCGCCCAGGTCAAACTTGCGGGATAGCGCTATGCCCGCTTCCAGCGTCGATCGGCGGGCCTCAACGCCGCCGGGGTTGGCTATCAGTGGGAAGACATGGCCTGGACTGACCAGATCGGCCGCGCGCGCATCTGGCGCCATCGCAACAGCGATTGTGTGCGCCCGGTCATGTGCAGAAATACCAGTGTCGACCCCGTGCTTTGCTTCAATCGAAACCCCGAAAGGCCGGCCGCTGTCGGCAGTTCCGTCGCGGTTCTGAGATGTAATGCCTAATTCCCAAGCGCGTTCGCGGGTCAGCCCAAGGCAGATCAGGCCACGCCCATGTCGCGCCATGAAGTTGATCGCTTCGGGCGTAACCATGCTTGCAGCCATGGCGAAATCAAGATCTCCTGCGCGCAACGCGTCCCCGGAAAGAATGACGATCCCGCCGGTTTTGAGGTGGGCACCAATGGCGGCGAGGTCTGTGTCGCTGTTCATAAAAGCTTTCCCATCGCTCCGTAGACTTGCTGGCCAACCAGCTCGAGCTGTATCCGGGCCCCTGCGTCACAAATTTCGCCGGCTTCGTCAAAAGTTTCCGAGCTGGTCCGGATCGCTGCGCCAACCGGCGTCGGCCATCCGCGCAAGGCATGGGTAATGCTGCGCAGGGTAAGCAATGTACTCATTGCCGCTTGATGACCGTAAGATGTAGCGATTAGTCCTACCGGGCGGCCATGCAGGTAGGGCCGCACATCGCTTGCCAAATCTTCGATATAGTCGAGGGCATTCTTGACCAGACCGGAAATGCTGCCGTGGTAGCCGGGCGATGCGATCAGCACCCCATCCGCCGCGCGCAGAGCTGCGACCATGACCTCGCCCGCTTCCTTGTTGTGGCCCGGCCCTCCGTAAAACGGAAGTCCGCTCATGTAGGCACCGTCAAAATGGGTAATGGTCGCTCCCGAAGCCTCCGCCGAGCGGCACGCAACAGCAAGCACTTTTTCGGTCGAGGAACCAGGGCGCGGGGTGCCGCCTAATGCAACGATGCTGGTCATGTACAGATCACCTTTTTCTTCGGATATTGTGCCAGGCGTTCTGTTTGCGCTGCGCGGAAATGTAGCCCCGGTTTGCTGCCCCGCCATAAGATATGATGCGTCTCGATTGCCCTTTTGCAGTCCACCAGGTGATCAACCTCTTTGCTGCTGAGACCGTGACCAAAATCCTCGCTTAAATTGGCGAATGTCCCCTGCGCCAGATCACAGCGTTCTAGCAGATGCGCGAGCGCGCCTCGCCCGGAAACATCGCGGGCAACGCCCGCACCGTTTATCCCGCCGCCAATTGCTTGCAATCTGTCTTGCGGTGTCATATCGAGCCAATAAGCCACGCATCCTGCATGGTGCAAGCTATTTTTCCGAACTGCAAAACGGGCGGAAGTCACAGGATGTCGACTGTGGGCCGATCGGGCAAGGCATTGCACCGGGCGGGCCCCTAATCCACATCGGAGGGAGACGGGGAATGAATTCATCGACCGCTGATGCTGGATCCAGCGCACAACGCGCTGTCCGTATCGGGCTGATTGCACTAATCTTTTTTGGGACTGCCCTCAATTACCTGGACCGGCAAGTTCTCGCCCTGCTCAAACCCATGCTGCAGGCCGACTTCCAATGGACCGACCAGGAATTCGCACATTTTGGCAGTTCCTTTCAAATCGCGGCAGCCTTCTCACTTCTCGGTGTCGGCTGGTTCATCGACAAGGTCGGGGTGCGTTGGGGATATGGTCTGGCGGTTGGAATATGGAGCCTGGCGGGCATGGCGCATGCCGCCGCAAGCACCGTCCAGCAATTCGTGGCAGCCCGGGTTACTCTCGCAGTTGCCGAAGCGGTCAACACGCCGGCGGCGATCAAGGCAGCGGCAACCTATTTGCCGGTCCGCGAACGATCGATTGGGCTGGGGGTCATCAACAGCGCTTCCAATATCGGTGCAATCGTGGCGCCGCTCGTGGTTCCGTTGATTGCGCTTACGTTCGGCTGGCATGCCGCGTTTTTGATCACTGGTTTGCTCGGTTTTGTCTGGTTATTGTTCTGGTGGCTTGGCACCTCGCGGCTCGAGCCTGCAGCAAGCCCTGTAGCAAGCCCTGTAGCAAGCAATGCGGCCCAGACCGTCGCTGGCGAAAAGGCACCTCCTTGGCGCGTTTTGATTAAAGACCGGCGTACTCTCGCGGTAATCGGGGCCAAGACGCTTACCGATTTGGTGTGGTGGTTCATCCTGTTCTGGGCACCGGATTTCTTTGCCCGCCAATTCGATCTGGGACAGGCTGAAATTGGCTATCCGACTGCGATTGTCTACGTGATGGCCGCTGCAGGTGCGCTCTCCAGCGGTTTCCTGTTTCCTTTGCTGATGGGCAAAGGGATGAGCGCAAACAAGGCTCGCAAGACGTCGATGTTTGCCTACGCACTGCTCATCCTGCCCTTGCCGCTCGCACTGTATGCGCCCAACCAATGGGTTGCCGCATTAGTAATCGGGCTCGGCCTGTTCGCGCATCAGGGCTTCTCTACCAATATCTTTGGGATGACCGCAGACATCGTGCCCGCACGTCAGGTTGGTAGCGTGGTTGCGATGGGCGCTCTGGCAGGCAATCTATCCGGAGCAGGAATGCTTGAATTTACAGGTTGGGCGCTCGATGCAGGCCTCGGGTATACGCCCATGTTCCTGATATCAGCCAGCGCCTATTTATTGGCACTGGGCTGGATTCACTTGATGCAGCCAATGCTTGAAGTAGTTAATACGGCCGACTGACGCAGTCTGAATTCAAACGAAAAACGGGGCGCCACCTCTGCAGGTAGCGCCCCTTTTTGCCGCGTTGAAGATTAACGAATCTTGGCGCTTAGAGTCACGCCAAAGTACCGATCTGCATCGCGCGGGATTTGATAGCGCTGGCCATTACCGACATTGAGCAAGGCATAGCTCTGGTCGGTTATATTGCGGGCATGCAGCGTCAGGCGGTAAAGATCGTCGGCCGTGCCGACACCCAGGCTGGCATTCCAGATGCCGTAGCTTTCCAGACCCGTTGCCGGCGCTGCTCCAAGATCGGAGAATTGTGCGCCGGTATAGGAGAAGCTGGTTGACGCATAGATCTTGAACGATTCGGTCACTTCGGTTTCATAATCCGCGCCGATGTTCCAGCTCCATTTGGGCGCCAGTGGCAGGCGGGTGCCGTTACGCGCGTCCGGGTCGCCGGTGATTGGATTGGGGTTGAATTCACGCACCTTCGCATTGGCATAGGCCACACTTCCGCGCATTGTGAACCCCGCGACGGGCGCAAATATCGTGTCCACTTCAAAGCCTTTGGTCCGCACCGTACCAGCATTGGTTAAATTGGTAATGGTTGTGCCGTTGAGCAGGATGAAGTTGTTGGCCTGGAACCCGTCATAGGTCGCCTGATAGATAGCCGTATTGACCTGAACGCGGCGATCCCAGAACTGTGATTTCATCCCGATCTCAAATGCGTCCGAGATTTCTTCGTCAATCGGAACGGCGTTGTTTGGCGCTGTGTGATTGAAGAACACGTTGAAGGCCGGGCCTTTGTAACCACGCGTATAGCTGCCGTAGAACAACAGATCTTCGGTCGGCTCAAATTGTACCGAAGCCTTGCCCGAAATATTGTTGTTGGTGCTGCTACCGGCCGAAGTGTTGGTCCCGTTGCCGCCACTCGCAATAGTGCCGCCCGCAGGGTTGCCCGATACGCCGGGTCCAGACAGAGGCAAGCCAGTGGTGGCATTCACGCCAGGCGCTCTGATGTGGGTGTAATCCAGTTCATCGCGGGTCCAGCGAAGGCCGCCGGTCATGCTGAACTGATCGGTGAAGCGGTAGGTTGCCTGACCAAACAGAGCATAGTTGGTGCTGTTAACATCACTCGCCGAAGTTGCGGTCGGATAGGTGGTGGCAACTGGATCATTCAGATTACACGGGCGCGCACCGCTCGGCGCTACCGGCAGGGTCGAGCTGCCGCACACAATATCGCGCCGCGTGAAGTCCTGCGTATTGTCAGATCGCCAGTAAAAGCCACCAACCTGATAGAAGAAGGCAGCGGTGGGATCAGAGGCCAACCGTACTTCAGCCGAATATTGGCTGGTTTCGACAAATCCATTGTCGTGCAACTGCGCAGTGCCAACGATCGCGCGCGGCAGGAAATCGCCCTCGCGAATTTCGGTGTTCTGCCAGTTCCGGTAACCCAGGATTACGCTGAGAGTGTGAGTGTCAAAAACATCAAGATCCAAATTGCTGGTCAAGCTCCACTGCTTGTCATTCGTCTCGGTAATGAGGTTGTGATTAACTGTGCGCTGGTCGGTTGCGAGCGCGACCGGGAAGCCGAGTTCGGCGTCTAGGACCGCTCCTCGGCTGGCTCCGGTTACGTCGGCGCAGCAATCATCGTTGGCGCGAAAGTAGTCGGCGATCAGGCGAAGCCGGGCCTTGTCGCCCTTGTAATCGACTATCCCCCGGGCACCATAATGTTCATATCCGTTCACGTCTTCGTCGAAGAAGATGTTGCGGATATTGCCATCATAGCTGCCGTAAAATCCGGTCATACGTGCCGACCAGTCTTCTGACAGCGGCCCTGAAACCGAACCACGAACACGATATTCGTCACCTTCGAAATATTCGGCACGAAGATCGGCTTCCAGGCTTTCGGTGCCGCCCTTGGAAATGATGTTAACCAGACCTGCAGAGGCATTCTTGCCAAATAATGTACCCTGTGGCCCGCGCAATACTTCAAGCCGCTCGATATCGAGCAAATCGGCGAATGCCTGCCCTGAACGGCTCAGCACAACCCCGTCGACAACGGTGGACACACTGGGTTCGGCGGCGACCGAGAAGGTAATGGTTCCGACGCCGCGCATGATGATTGCGCTGTTGGCACTGGTCGTGCCTTTGCGGAAGGTAACCGACGGAACCAGATCACCGATATTTTCCAGGCTGGTTGTGCCCGTATCAGTTAAACGATCACCGGTAATTGCTGTAATCGCAATCGGGACATCCTGAACATTTTCTTCGACTTTTTGGGCTGTTACAACAATTTCCTGCACCTGCGCGAGCACGGGCGTCCCGGCTCCCAATGCAATTGCGGAAGCGCTTGCGCCCAAGAGCCAACGGGCTGCGCGCAGTGAACTTGCATTCAATTGTAGCATAAGATTTCCTCCCATTTAGTGGTCGCGCACGATAAGCCATGCGTCGGCCAGAGATGTCACCATCAAATCGGTCGATGTAATAAAGGCGTTGATCTGTCAAGCGGTGTCATATAGGTATTCACTTATCTGGTTCAGGCTATTGCCAGAAGAATATGGATTGAAAGAGGTTGATTGGGTGCGCGCAAATTTCGTGGCAATGAAGGATGGATTTGACCTCGTTGTTGCGGAGAGGATTCTGCTCAGCCATCGAATGGATCAGCCTGCGATCGTGTGCGGTTTTGGCGAACCGGATGTTCAAATGTTTCGCGGCAACTTCCAGGTGAACGATGTTGCGGCAATGTTCCCAACGCTAAGGCTGGTGAAGGTAGGATCTGACAAGATCGAGCTTGCCGGCGAAGGCGCATTCCGCGTCGATCTTGCGATCATGGAGACTGCCACCGGATTTCATCTGACTGCGCAGACATATGGCGGCGACAGTAACCGCATTTCTATTTCACTGCTGAGCGCTCCAGACGAACATGTCTGGGGCGGAGGCGAGCAAATGAGCTATCTTCGCCTTAATGGTCGACGCTTTCCGATCTGGACCAGTGAGCCCGGAGTTGGCCGCGACAAGTCCCGCGCGTTGACCCGGATTATGGACGAAGAGGGATTGGCCGGCGGCGATTACTGGACCACCAACTATCCTCAGCCCACATTCCTGTCCTCCTCCCGCTATGCCTGCCACCTCGATAGTACTGCCTGGTCAGCGCTCGATTTCACCGATCCCGCGGAGCACCGAATTGAGGTGTGGGAAGGCTGCATGAAGCTGGAATTCCTGTTTGCAGACAGTCTGGCAAATTTGGTGTCTGCTCTATCTGCAAGGTTTGGTCGGGCGGCACCTCTGCCGGATTGGGCGGTTGAGGGCGCAATAATCGGCCTGAAGCAAGGCACGGAAAGCTTCGCCAGGCTGGAAAAAATTCGAGCTGGCGGCGTCAAAGTGGCAGGTCTTTGGTGCGAAGACTGGGTCGGCATCCGGGAAACGAGCTTTGGCCGGCGGCTATTCTGGGATTGGCGTTGGCGCGGGGATCGCTATCCCGATCTGCCGGAGCATATGGCTCGTTTGCGCAAGGATGGCATCAGGTTTCTCGGATATGTGAACCCCTATCTCGCGATTGATGGCGGGCAATATCAGGAGGCCTCAACGCTGGGTTATCTGGCACTTCGGCGGGATAGTGATGCACCTTACATCGTCGATTTTGGCGAATTCGATTGTGGGATCGTGGATTTCACCAATCCGGCCGCCGCAGATTGGTTTGCCGATCGAATTATCGGCCAGGAAATGCTCGATTTCGGGTTGTCCGGCTGGATGGCTGATTTCGGTGAATATCTGCCAACTGATGTACGTCTCTATGACGGCAGTGACCCCATGCTCGCTCATAATCGATGGCCAGTCTTGTGGGCACAGGTCAATGCACGAGCGATTGCTAGACGTGAAAAGACCGAAGAAGCGATCTTCTTCATGCGCGCGGGTTTTTCGGGTGTCCAAGCCCATTGCCCATTGTTGTGGGCCGGTGATCAATGTGTCGATTTTTCGCGCCATGATGGCATTGGGACTGCAATTATAGCCGCACTCTCGAGCGGGCTGGTTGGCAACCCCATAAATCATTCGGATGTCGGCGGTTACACTTCGCTGCATGGCGTAGTCCGGACTCCTGAATTACTTATGCGCTGGGCCGAACTTGGCGCATTTACCCCGGTGATGCGAACGCATGAGGGCAACCGACCGGATGATAATCTCCAGATCGATTCGACCCCGGAAATACTGAGCCACTTTGCGGCGATGAGCAGGGTGCATGCTGCATTGGCGCCGTATTTCCACCATTTGATCAAGGAGGCAGCAACCGCTGGACTACCCTTGCAACGACCCATGTTTCTCCACTACCCAGACGAAGAGAGCTTCGCTTCGTGTCAGGATCAATATTTGCTAGGTACCGATTTGTTGGTGGCGCCGATCATTGAAGAGGGCGAAACAAGCCGCGAAATAATGTTGCCGCAGGGTGGCGTCTGGCAAAATTTGTGGACTGGACAGACACTTGGGGCCGGGCGGCATACGGTTCACGCGCCTTTGGGGGCGCCTCCGGCCTTTGTGCGCGAGGGAAGTCCATTCGTAGATCTGTTTGCCAGACTGCCTGATGTCCGTGGTTCGCTCGGGAAAGGGGCAGCCGCATGAGCCAAAGAAGCAATATCCGCGATGTTTCGGCCTTGGCAGGCGTGTCGGTTAAGACCGTCAGCAGGGTGCTGAATGATCATCGCTATGTCAGCGATGCTACACGTGAGAAGGTTGAGGCCGCGATCAAGCAGCTTGATTTTCGACCAAGTGTGGCGGCCCGCATTCTGGCAGGTACAAAGTCCGCGCAGATCGCGTTGATCTACGATAATCACAGCCCCTATTACCTTGACCAGATTCGGGCAGGCTGCTGGGATCGGTGCCGGGAGGACGGAGTCCGCTTGCTCGGTCAGCCGGTCGATGTGTCCGATCCCGATGTCGGCGATCAGGTGCGCGGGCTGGTCAGCGAAACGCATGTTGACGGGATTGTCCTATCTTCACCTGTGACCGACTGTGATCCGGTGCTGCGTGCATTAGAGACACTTGGCATTCCCTTTGTCAGGATATCGCCTGGAACCAATCATGCGATGACGTCATCCGTTTTCATGGACGATGCGCAGGCGGCGGACGACATGACGACGCATCTGATCAATCTTGGTCATCGGAGGATAGCCTTTGTGAAGGGGCATCCCAATCATATGGCATCCGATGAACGCCTGTATGGGTATCGCCGCGCGCTTGACCGAGCTGGTTTGCCATTCGATCCGCACTGGATGGCAGAAGGCGAGTTCGACTTCGACAGCGGCTTTGCTGCTTGTGACAAATTCCTTGCGTTGCCTGAAAGGCCAACCGCAATTTTCGCCAGTAATGACGATATGGCCGCTGGCGTCCTCGCTGCGGCGCATCAGGCCGGGCTCGAACTTCCGCGTGAGCTTTCCGTTGCCGGATTTGACGATACAACTCTGGCACGGATGGTATGGCCGCCGCTGACCACAATCCGCCAACCAACTTTTGAACTGGCCAAGACCGCAACTGATCTGCTGCTCAGCGGACAAACGCTGGTTCACCGCCGGTTGCAGCATGAACTCGTCGAGCGCGAATCTGTCGTCGCGATCGGACCTGCAAAACTGGCACAACAACAATTGGGAAAACCTTCACGATGAACCAACTGCCCGCACCTAAACGCTTTCGCACCTTGGGACGCAGCGGTATCGAAGTGTCCGGCCTGGCATGGGGTATGTGGCGGTTCGAAGGGGCGCCGAAAGCGGGACTGCGTCTGATCGACGCGGCGTTGGATAGCGGGATCAACTTCTTCGATACCGCCGATATTTACGGCTTCAACGGCAGTAATGGCTTTGGCGATGCGGAGGCGCTGCTGGGCACCATTCTCGCCGCCAATCCCGGCCTGCGCGACAAGTTGGTTGTGGCATCCAAGGGCGGGATCATGCCGCCGCTGCCCTATGACAGCAGCGCGGCCTATCTGACCGCTGCCATCGACGCGTCACTGGCCCGATTGCAAACCGATGTGCTGGATTTGTGGCACATCCATCGGCCAGATATTCTGACACATCCGCAGGAAATTGCCGAGACATTGCACAAGGCGGTCAAGGCCGGAAAGATTCGCGCGCTGGGTGTGTCCAACTTCACGCTCGCCCAGATTGCCGCATTGCAGACCTACCTGGATCTGCCGCTGGCCAGCACGCAGCCGGAGTTATCGCCGCTGTGCCTGACTCCGATCGAGAATGGCGAATTGGATATGGCGATGCAGCACAATCTGGCAGTGCTGGCATGGTCTCCGCTGGGCGGCGGGCGGATTGCAACACCTGAAAACGAGCGCGAGCGGGCGGTTGTCGCGGCGTTGGATGCCGTCGCCGAGGCGCAGGGCGCGAGCCGTACCACGACCGCCTATAGCTGGCTGATGGCGCATCCTGCCGGGGTTATCCCGATTGTCGGGACGCAGAACGCGGCGCGTATTGCCGAAGCAGCGCAGGCTTATGACGTCAGATGGACGCGGGACGCATGGTACGATGTGCTGGTCGCTTCGCGCGGGAAGGAATTGCCATGAGCGAGAATCAAGAAAAGACCTGTGAAGTAAGCTGGTTTTCAGCGCTGTGTGATGATGATTACGAATTCCTCGGACAGTCGGACCCGATGCTCCAGTCGAGTTGGGAACATTGCCGCAATATCGCCATGACCGCCGAGAAAGGCGGGTTTGACAACATCCTGCTGCCATCGGGCTATCAGCTCGGCCTCGACACCACCGTGTTCGCATCCGCGATCGCGCCTTATCTGGAGACAATGCGGCTGTTGATGGCGGTGCGCATAGGCGAAGACTGGCCGCCGCAACTTGCGCGCCGAATTGCCACACTCGACCGCATCCTTGGTGGACGGCTGACGGTGAATATTATCTCGTCCGACTTGCCGGGCGAGAAACTGGACAGCGAACCGCGCTACGCCCGCACGGTCGAGGTGATGAAAATCCTCAAGACCATGCTGAATGGCGAGCATTTGTCGCATCACGGGGAATTCTACAATCTCGATCTCGATCCCCCGCGCATCACTACGGTTTCAGGCAAATGTCCGCCGCTGTATTTCGGCGGCCTTAGCCCAGCGGCGCGCGATGCAGCAGCAGATGCAGCAGACGTCTACCTGATGTGGCCCGACACAATGGACAAGGTGCGCGAAGTGGTCGGCGATCTGACCAGCCGTGCCGCCAGCCGCGGCCGCAAATTGAAATTCGGCTACCGCGCGCATGTCATCGTGCGCGAGACGGAGGACGAAGCGCGGGCCTATGCTTCGCGACTGCTGTCAAAACTGGACGACGATATCGGCAGGGCGATCCGCGAGAAGTCGCTTGATGCTGCAACTGCCGGGGTCGGCCGCCAAAGCGAATTGCGCGCATCCGCCGCCGACGATGGCTTCGTGGAAGACAATCTGTGGACCGGGATAGGCCGCGCGCGGTCGGGCTGCGGCGCGGCGATAGTGGGCGATCCAGATCAGGTGCTCGCTAAAATCCGGGCCTATCAGGCAGAGGGGATCGATGCCTTCATCCTGTCAGGCTATCCCCATGCGGCGGAGTGCGACCTTTTTGCGCGCCATGTGCTGCCGCATATCAACCACGGACCGCTGATGCTGGACGAATGATTCCGACATGAGCCTCTGAAATCCGCTTGGGCAAGGAGAAGCCCGGTTCCCAGACGGAGGACCGCCGGCGGGAAACTAATGTCTCAGCAGTTTCATGCTCGATGTTCTATCGCTTACCTGAATCAATGCGTGGTTTGGTTCCTAGGTGCATCATTTCTGTCCGTTATCTCTCCCTGTTATTTGAAATAACTTCTCTGTTATGCATGATCTAGTTCGCTGATATGTCGAACTAAATTCCCTGCTTTTCCTACATGATCTTGCGTCAGAATGGCTGATTTTTGGGCCTTTCTGCGACTTTTCGGTGAGGTGGAGCGGCGCAAAAATCGAAATTTCCTTGTAATTCGGCTCAGAACAGGGAAATGGGCCGCAGAGACTAGTGGTGTTGGTACTGCTTGCACCTCCATCTTCCAGGCGCTGCGGTCACGCGGCGCTGATGGGCCGCTTTAGCTCAGTCGGTAGAGCACATCATTCGTAATGATGGGGTCAGAGGTTCGAATCCTCTAAGCGGCACCATACCTTCCAGTAGGAAAAATCGAGCGTTGTTGCGCAAAGGCCGTTCGGCTGGTTGCGTGTTTGGGTCCTGCTTGGGGCGCTTTGAGTAGGTAAGTGGCCGGGGCCAAGGCAGATTTAACTTGCCGGTAGTACAGGTGTTTTCGAACAAATAACCAACTTCCTCGACCCTCTTGTCAAGGCTACGTATAAATCGAATGCGTCCATTCCTTCAGCTTGCAGGATGATAGAGACATCGGCCTCAAGTCCCTTGAATAGGAGCGTACTTCCCACTGCCTTTCGCGGAATTGAGGGTCTGCCAAGGTTCGGTGGCTGTCCATATCTTTTGCCCAATCCCACTACGCGCAAGCCCTACATCACAATCAAGCGGGCTTGGGCGACGGCACGGGATGCGGCAAAACTCGGTGACTTCCGGCTCCACGATTTGCGGCACAGCGCGGCCAGTTTTTGGGCCAATTCCGGGGCCGACCTGTTTACGATCGGTCGTATTCTAGGACACGCTGACCATCAAAGTACCATGCGCTATGCCCATTTGACGAGTGACACACTTTTGGCGGCTGTCGAGGCCGGTGCCGCCGGTATGACGGGAGGTTGAGCCATGGCGTTTGAAGAAGGAACTGACCGGCTTACCTGCCCTCACTGCGGTGCTGAGCATATTGCCAAGTGGCACCGCATGCCGTTCAGAGAAGCATAGCCGGGTCCCCGCAAGGAGGCATCTGGCGAACCTTTCGCTCCTCACAGTCGGATTGTTGATCGGCCTCGACATGACAGTAGCCATCACGGAACTATAGGCCCTTAAGATCATCGCTCTAAGTCAGTAAAATGCCTTGAATAGACCGTATCCGCTGGTGAGCGTAAGGATGTCTCCCACCAGGAGAAGGAGGGGCCTGGCGATCTAAGGCCAATGCACTTTTGCGCGGCTATCAGACTCATAAGCCGCAAGCAGCGCGTCAAGAAAGATAATGCCAAAATATAATACAAATCTACCTAGCGATGTCGTATTTGTAATATTCAATCTGTCGTGTTTATACAAGTATTATAAAAATGTTCTTAATTTCAATATTTTATAAGTAAAAAATAAATATTCTCAAATCATTGACTGTCTCGCTGATCGGCGTATGTTATATTTTCCGAACGCGGCATTCCGCAGTTGCCGCCTTTCCGATCGACCATGAGTCGCCCGCGAATGATAACGGGTCGTACCGCTGCGGACCCCCACTGGCCGATCATCCACTTAAAAAAGGATGATCTAATGAAAAATATACTACTCGTTGCTATTGCAACTTCGTTTGCCTTGTCTCCCATAGGAATACAGGCACAGAACGACGATATCGTCGTTTCCTCCAGTCGCTCCATTGACCGTTTCGTTCAAGATGTGTCCCGTGACCTTGATCGAGAACTTAACCGGCCCATGATGAGATCAAACCCGGTGACGGGTACTGGCTTGGCTCAGGTGCTCTTCGAAGCTGGACCGGATGGCAAACCCACCAACATCAAAATGTACCACAGAGCTGGGGATGTAGCGGTCGATCGGCTCGCTCGCAGAGCCGTCGCAAAAATCCGTTCGCTGCAACCTCTGCCGCGGGGTGTAGAACAAGATCAGCTCTATTTGGCGAACATCATCATTGCGAGCGACACTCGTGAATTCGATGAATTGTCCGAAGAATTGAACGAGCGTGAAACAAATCGGATTGCTGCTGCGAAGGGTGACCGTAAAATCTTCGCTTTTACTCTCAGCCAATCCACCTCCCACCTGAACTAGATTTTAGGTGACCCTTGGCACTGCCGACGGGCCGCTCTGCGGGCGGAACGACGGCGGTGCCTTTGTCGTTTTCGGCCCGCGGAAGAGCATGTTGGTGCGCCAATTTGGGGCATCAGCACAGCGCAGCACACAATTTAATAGTTCCGCGTCCGCTCACCACCTTCTTCGGCAGATAGCTTGAATGTCCGATTGTGGGTCGTTAGCTGACAGGCCGCTTTTATTAGCAAAGTAGAATTAGCCGATAGTCCGCTATTGGCGAGAAGCATGAAGCTACTGGATGTCCGAAACTGGGTGGTTTTGCGACAGTCCGCTTTTTGTAGCGAAAGAACTATAGTTGACATCGCGCGGTGATTCTTTGGCGTCGGCTTCGCGCCCCAATCGCTGTCATTCAGAATGCTTCGGCGAAATCCCAAAAGCGA
>JBBKWK010000251.1:0-3749 GCA_037968915.1 Pontixanthobacter sp. | reverse complement strand
CAAGTCCGAATACGGATCAGCAATCCGCTTACGGATAAATTATTGTTCAAAGCGACCCCAGTTCAAATGTTTTATCTGGCGATGTTCTTTTCTGAGCGGCGGGCTAACACGCGAATCGGATACGGTCGAATCTGACGGCACCGTGAAAGGCCGAATCGACGGAATCACGGGGTGAAGCGAGAAATACTTCCAAAAATCGTGAGAATTTGTGGGAACCATTGGCTTGGACAGCCGTTTTTGGCGCTGTTTCGATTCGCCATCTTATATTCGCATCCTTATATTCGTGGCCCTGACATCGCTGCCTGACAATGGTGACTGCGCTTGCTACATCTGTGCCATGACTCAACCCAGTGACAGCGCAGCCGATACCAATATGGCCCATAACGACATGACGACGATGATCGGCGATCTTGCGCGTGCAGGCCGTACCGCGCAAACCAGATTGGCGCGCCTGACCGGACCAGAAAAAGCAAAGGCCTTGACCTTAGCCGCCGATGGTCTGCGGGCGGGTAAAGCGGAAATTCTGGCCGCCAACCAGAAGGATTGTTCCGCAGCCCGCGCTGCCGGATTGAGCGATGCCTTGCTCGACCGACTTGCACTTGATGCAGGCCGGATCGAGGCTGTGGCCGCCGCCGTGGATGGGATTGCAGCATTGCCCGATCCCGTCGGTCAGCGGATCGACCAAACCGAGCGGCCCAACGGGCTGGTGCTTGAACGCGTGCGGGTGCCGATTGGCCTCCTCGCGATCATTTATGAAAGTCGTCCCAATGTAACTGCCGACGCCGCAGCGCTGTGCGTCCGGGCAGGCAACGCCGTCTTGCTGCGCGGCGGCACCGAGGCAGTGCATTCCAACCGAGCAATTCATGCGGCCATAATCGGCGGACTGGTCAAAGGGGGCGTTCCGGCAGACGCCGTGCAATTAATCCCGACACAGGACCGGGCGGCGGTGGGCGCAATGCTGGCGGCTGCCGGTCTGATCGACATGATCATCCCGCGCGGCGGTAAAAGCCTGGTGGCGCGGGTTCAAGCCGACGCACGGGTCCCGGTCCTCGCCCATCTCGACGGTATCTGCCACACTTTTGTTCACCAATTGGCCGATCCCGAAATGGCCCGCAGCGTGGCGTCCAACGCCAAATTGCGGCGTACCGGTATTTGCGGCGCGATGGAGACATTGCTGCTGGATGCGACTTTCCCTCAATCCGCAGCGCTGCTTGGCGATCTGCTCGACGGTGGCTGCGAATTGCGCGGCGATGCGCGGGCGCAGGCGCTGGATTCGCGAATTGTCCCGGCAGCGGCCGAGGACTGGAATACTGAATATCTCGACGCCATTCTGTCAGTCGCGGTCGTCGATGGATTGGACGCCGCACTGGAACATATTGCCGAGCATAGTTCGGGTCATACCGACGTAATTGTCACGCAGGACGATGCAGTAGCCGAGCAATTTCTGGCAGAGGTCGATTCGGCGATTGTCATGGTCAATGCCTCGTCCCAATTTGCCGATGGCGGCGAATTCGGGCTCGGCGCGGAAATTGGTATCGCCACTGGCAGGCTGCATGCGCGCGGCCCGGTCGGGCTGGAAGGCCTCACCACCTATAAATGGCTCGTTCGAGGGAACGGGCAAGTGCGCCCTTGATCGCTAGGGTATGATCCTTTGACCATGGTTAGACAGTTTTACAGGAGCTCCCCACTTTATGCGCTATAATCGTCTTGGAAATACCGGCCTGTTCGTCTCCGAATTATGCCTCGGCACTATGACCTTCGGTGGGGGCGAGGGAATGTGGAAGAAGATCGGCAATCTCGATCAGCGTAATTCGAACGAGTTGGTCAAGGCTTCGGTCGATGCCGGGATAAATTTCATCGATACCGCCAATGTCTATTCTGAGGGCTTGTCGGAACAGATTACCGGGCAAGCGTTGAAAGATCTTGGAATAGCCCGCAGCGATGTGATCGTCGCGACCAAGGCGATGGGGCCGATGGGGCGCGGCATCAACGATTGCGGTGCGTCGCGCTATCACTTGATGAACCAGATCGACGCCAGTCTTGAGCGGCTGCAGCTCGACCATGTCGATCTGTACCAGATCCACGGCTGGGATCCGGCTACCCCGATGGAAGAAACGCTCCGCGCGCTGGACGATATCGTCCGTTCGGGACGGGCGAGATATATCGGCGTATCCAATTGGGCCGCCTGGCAGATCGCCAAATCGCTGGGTGCGTCAGAACTCAAAGGGCTGGCAAAATTCGCCTCGCTACAAGCGTATTACTCGCTGGCGGGCCGCGATCTGGAACGGGATATTGTTCCCATGCTCGAGAGCGAAGGCCTGGGATTGATGGTATGGAGCCCCCTTGCCGGCGGTTTTCTGAGCGGCAAATTTACTCGCACTAGCGAAGGCGAAGGGCGGCGGGCCGAGTTCGACTTCCCGCCGGTCGACAAGGAACGGGTCTATGACGCGGTCGATGCAATGCGCACCATTGCCGATTCGAAAGACGCGACTGTGGCGCAGATCGCGCTTGCGTGGCTGCTCGCGAAACCAGCTGTAACCACGGTTATTCTTGGTGCAAATCGACCCGATCAGCTGGAAGATAATCTCGGCTCGGTCGACGTGAAGCTGTCCAAGGAGGAAATGCAGCAGCTCGACAAATGCTGCGCTCCGACGCCGGAATATCCCGGTTGGATGCTTGAACGCCAAGGCGAGTATCGCCGGGGCGCAATGGCCGGGCAGGCTCCGTCTTCATGATCCCAATCGGTCAATGATGCGAATCGGCCTGCTGGGCGGCAGTTTCAATCCCGCGCATGGCGGGCACCGGAGGGTCAGCCTGTTTGCGCGGGAGGCGCTGGGCCTGGAGGAGGTCTGGTGGCTGGTCTCCCCCGGCAATCCCCTCAAACCCAAGAAAGGCATGGCCTCGCTCGCCGCGCGCGTGAAATCGGCCATGGCGCAGGCGCGCCGGGCGCCCATCAAAGTGTCCGCGATCGAGCAGGAATTCGGCACGCGCTATACGGTAGACACGCTGCGCATGCTCCGCCGCCGCTATCCCAAGGCAGAATTTGTGTGGCTGATGGGCTCCGACAATCTCGCGCAATTCCACCGCTGGAGGGACTGGCGCGGTATAGCGAGGATGATGCCGATTGCGGTTATTGCGCGGCCCGGCTATGAGGGGCGCGCTGTTGCAAGCCCCGCGATGGCCTGGCTCGGACGTTTTCGTATGTCCGCCGCCAGATTCAGACAGAGGGGCGAATGGAGCGCACCGGCACTGGTGAACTTGCGTTTCGATCCCGATATGCGTTCAGCGACGGCAATTCGTCGCGCTGATCCAAATTGGGCTTCGCGCATGTCGCCGCTTCCACCGCGCGACCAGATTACCCATCGTACTATCGTGATGCGAGACAAGGCCAAGGCGCCGTGAAAAGCGCCAAGGCCAATATGATGTTCGCATGCACATTCAGGAGAAATGATTTCGCCTATGACTCAGGCGCAGACACCAATGGCCGAAAATGGCCAATCCGAAAGCGATTTGCCCATGACTAATGGTCTGGACAATGATGTTCCCGCTCCGGTTCCAGGTTCGCTCCATGCATTGATCATGGATCAGCTGGACGAGGATCAGGCGCAGGATATCGTCTCGATTCCGCTCGCCGGGAAATCCTCCATCGCCGATTTCATGGTGATCGCCTCGGGTCGCTCGACGCGGCAAGTGGCTTCGATCGCGCAGAAACTGGGCGAGATGGTCAAGAAGGCCGGGCATGGTCCGGT
>JBBKWK010000250.1:0-3420 GCA_037968915.1 Pontixanthobacter sp. | reverse complement strand
GCCAGGACTTGAGGAACAACAAACACATCGACAATCCCGATCAGGATCAGTGCGTAGCCCACTTGGACCGGCCACGAGACCGCGCCTTGTGTCACGAGTAACCCGGTAATGACCAGCGCAACGCCCGCAAGCCGGGAAAGACTCAGAATGAACCAGCGGGTTCGTGCGACATTGTCATTCATGCCAGCAATTCCCCTAAATCTTGCGGCGAAGTTGCCACGGCTTCGGCCCCGGCAGAGCTGAGTTCGGCGGATGTGTGATAGCCCCAATCGACGCCAAACGCGCGAACCTTGACAGCGCGGGCCATGTCCATGTCGAAGGTAGTGTCGCCAATCATCACCGTATTGCGTGGTTCTGCTAGCGCATCGGCCATCGCGGCCTTCAGCATGGCTGGATGTGGCTTCGATGGGTGCCGATCTGCTGTTTGCAGCGAAATAAAACGGTCGGCGATGCCGTGCGTTGCAAGACAACTTTGCAGCCCCCGATCTGATTTGCCGGTCGCCACTGCCAACAGCCATCCAGTATCGTGCAATTGCGCGATCAATTCGGCAATCCCGGCATATAATGGTTCATGCAATTGTCCCCGGGCGCGACTGTCGCGGAATGCCTGTTTATAGCCTTCGACGATCTGGGCCTGATCGGACTGGGCGGCGGTCGGCGCGAGTAGCCGGATCGCTTGCGGGAGGCTGAGGCCGACAATCCGGCGAACTTCGTGATGGTCCGGGGCGGGAAGCCCGGCCGATGCAAAACCGATATCCATTGCCTCGCAAATGCTCGCTTGCCCATCGACCAAGGTTCCATCGCAATCGAACACTGCCAATCGTACGCTCATGGTACCAGTTCCCGCATCAATTTCGCCATTGCGGCGGACCCGTTAGATTCCAGCCCGTCCGCCACGCGAGCGCGTTCATCTGCCGAATGGTGCTGCGACAGTTTGACGGTATCCCGCCAAGCCTTGATTTCCATTTCGAAGCCGACGATGCCCTTCATTAAACCGGTCAATCGGGCAGGGGAGAGCTTGTCCATAGTCCACAGCTCGCCATCCAAAATGCGCCCTTCGTGGCGCTCGCTCAATTGACGGAGCAGAGCAATGAGGCCATCCTCTTGCATCCGGCGCACCGTGCCTTCCAATTCCAGGGCGACATAATTCCACGTTGGAATTTGATCGGCCTGTTCATACCACCGCGCTGAAACATAGGCGTCAGGCCCATTGATCACTGCCAATGCAGTTCTTCCTGCGATGTGCTTGGTTAGCCCGTTGCCTACCGATAGATGGAACTGAACTGCACCGTCTCCGGTGGATACCAACGGCGAATGGGCCACGCGCGGGCCATCAGGTGTCTCGACAAAAATCATCCCGAAGCCGACCTGGTCGATCAGCGTTTCGTGTAATTGGCGAACTCCATTGCGGAAGGCAGAGGCTGGATGCATTTAACGCGGCCTTTTGCTCGGGCCGCCCCGTTTTGGCGCGCCGGGTTTGGAAGCAGATTTTGGGCTAGGTTTGAGGCCGGCCTTTGAAACTGGTTTCGGGGAGCCTTTGCCCTTGGTTGGGCCGCGTTTCACCGGACCGGCCTTGGCCCCGCTTTTTGGCCGCCCCTTGGCAAAGCCGTCTTTTTCATTGCGGCCTCCGGTGATCCGCTCTCGCCGCTCGCCGCGCCGTTCCTTGCGAATTTGCTTTGAGTGCTGGCGCGCGGATTGCTTTTTCTGTTCGCGGGACATCGGGGTGGGCTCATCATCGGGCAGGGCGTCACTCAGCGTCAGGTCAAAACCCATCTGCTCCATGCTGGCCGCAAAATGCAGCGGCAGTTCTGCGGTCACATCCAGCGGCGTTCCATCGGGATGGTCGATCACCAATCGCCGAGCATGCAGGTGCAATTTGCGGCTAATGCTGCCAGTCAGGAACGCATCCTGCCCACCATACTTGCCGTCGCCTACGATAGGGTGGCCAATTGCTGCCATATGCACGCGGAGCTGGTGGGTGCGTCCGGTCTGCGGTTGTAATTCGACCCAACAGGCACTGTTTCCAGCGCGCTCGATCACGCGGTAGCGGGTACTTGCATTCTGGCCGTTTTTCTCATCGACATGCATTTTCTCACCGCCGGTGCCCGGTTGCTTGGAAAGCGGCGCATCAATCTGGCCTTCATACACTTCGGGAACGCCGACGATCAGCGCCCAATAGACTTTCTTGGCCGTGCGCCCTGCGAAACGTTTGGAGAAAAACGCCGCACTTCCCGGCGTGCGCGCAATCAACAATACGCCGCTGGTGTCCTTGTCGAGCCGATGGACCAAACGTGGTCGCGGGCCGGTCTCGGCGAAAGCATCCAGCAAGCCATCGACATGTCGGGTCATGCCGGTTCCGCCCTGCGTCGCCAAACCGGGCGGCTTGTTGAGCACGATTGCGGCGCGGTCCTGGGTAATGACCATCGCATCGGCCTCGGCAATTTCATCCTCGGTCAAAACGCGCCGCTGATTGGGGCCTCGATCGGGCGTATCGCCGCCAGGCGGAACGCGTACGATTTGGCCTGCGGCAATCCGGTCGTCCACCTTGGCACGGCTGCCATCCAGCCGGATTTGGCCGGTTCTGGCCCAGCGAGATACCATGGCAAAGCCGATTTGCGGCAAATGGCGTTTGAACCACCGATCCAGCCGGACACCGTCATCATCTTTTCCGATGGTGAACTGACGGACTTCGGCCGAAGTTCCGCTCGGAGTCTTTGGGTGTTTTGGTTCTGGCCCGCTCATGCTGCGATCCTCATCAGGATTAGTCCGATATAAAGCCCAGCCAGACCGGCAAGTATCGAGATAAGCGCATAGGAAAGGGCCATGGCAGGCTGTCCGCGCTCGATCAGCAGCATCATTTCAAGACTGAAGGAAGAAAATGTAGTGAAGCCGCCCAACAGGCCGACGCCGAGCAAGAGCCGCCACTGGTCGCTTGCCTCACCGCTTCGTGCCAAATACCCAGCAAGCAGGCCCATCGCGATGCTGCCGATAACATTGGCGGTCAGCGTGGCCCACGGAAATTCGACCATCGTTTGCGGGCCGAGCACACGTGTCATCCCGCGGCCAAGCTGGTAGCGCAGCACCGCGCCTGCCGCACCGCCCAGCGCAACATTGATCGTGGCAGTCAGAGGGGCCAAAGTGGAAATTGAAGTCATGACCCGTCCCTTAGACGCACAATCGCCATTCGTCATCCGCGCTCTTCACTTGAATGGGTTGCCGGTATTTGAGGCGAAAGCATCTTCAATCGCTTGCCAAAACACCAACGATTCGCTAGGCGCGCCTCAGTTCGAGCCGATCCATGTAGGATTCGGCACAATTTCTAATGGTAAGCTGTAGGCGCATCCCCGCCCTGACGCGGGCTCTGTACCTTTGCTGTGAGGTGTTTGAATTTATGCAGATCATGGTTCGCGATAACAATGT
>JBBKWK010000249.1:0-3539 GCA_037968915.1 Pontixanthobacter sp. | reverse complement strand
GACCATTTTTACGTCGACAATGCCGCGATGCAATTGGTCAAGGCACCGGGGCAGTTCGATGTCATCGTGACCGGCAATCTGTTCGGCGATATTCTGTCCGATCAGGCCAGCATGTGTGTTGGCTCGATCGGCCTTCTCGCCAGTGCTTCGCTGGGCGAGCGGATGACCGAATTTGGTACCTTCGGCCTGTACGAGCCTATCCACGGCAGCGCGCCGGATATTGCCGGGCAGGGGATCGCCAATCCCATGGCAACGATCCTGTCCGCCGCAATGATGCTGCGCCACAGCTTTGGCCGGGAGGCGGAGGCAGTGCGGATCGAAACGGCGGTGTCGCGGACCTTGGCTGACGGCATTCGTGGCGGCGATCTGGGCGGAGACATGGGCACCTCTGCGATTGGCGATGCCGTGTTGGAGCGATTGTAGGCGAGTGAGCCTCCAGCTTGCCATTGTCCTACCCACGCTTGATGAACGGGACAATCTCGCCCCGCTGGTCGAACGGCTGGATGCGGCGCTCGGGGTTATAGGCTGGGAAGCAATTTTTGTTGATGATGACAGCGCCGATGGCACGGCGGATGAAGCGCGCAGATTGGCGCTGTCTGATCCGCGTTTGCGCGTAATCCAACGCATCGGGCGGCGCGGTCTGGCCTCTGCCGCAATTGAGGGCATCTGCGCAACCGCCGCTCCGTTCGCGGCTGTGATGGACGCGGATCACCAACACGATCCAGCGCTGTTGCCCGCCATGCTGGCAGCGGTAATGGGCGGCGAATGTGAAGTTGCGGTCGCTTCCCGCTTTATCGAAGGCGGCAACGCCGGGGGACTTTCAAGCGAGCGGCGCGAAACGGGCTCCCACCTTGCGAACCGGTTGGCGCGCAAATTGACCGGGGTGGAACTTACCGATCCGATGAGCGGGTTTTTTCTGTTGGAAACGGCGCGCGTCCGTGCGCTCGCTCCGCGTCTGTCCGGTATCGGTTTCAAAGTCCTCCTGGACATTCTCGCAACCTCGACACCGCCGCTGCGGGTGCGGGAATTTCCACTACAATTGGCGGAACGCCGGGCCGGTGCTAGCAAGTTGGACCGCGCGATTGCATTCGAATTTCTGGTCGGACTGTACGAACGCAGCTTCGGACGATTCATTCCGACACGCTTTGCCCTGTTCGGTACCGTTGGCGGCGCGGGCGTCTTCGTTCATTTCGCGGTCGTGGGGTTGCTATTCCAATTGCTTGGCAGCGGCTTTGCCTTCGCGCAGAGCAGCGCGACAATCGTGGCGATGAGTTTCAACTTCTGGCTCAACAATTTCCTGACCTATCGCGACCGGCAATTGCGCGGCCTGTCTGCAATCCTGAAAGGCTGGCTCGGCTTTTGTGCGACATGCGCTGTGGGGGCCTTCGCCAATATCGCCGCCGCGACCCTGTTACAGGCGCGCGGCGTTAATTGGGCACTGGCCGTGCTGGCCGGGATCGTCTTGGGATCGGTGTGGAATTATGCGCTATCGAGCAAATTCGTCTGGGGCCGATTCGGCTAACGCCAGCTATCCAGCCACATCCAGTGGTTGAAGCTCTGCGGTCCGGCGAGCGGGGCAGCGCTGATGATCGGATAAAACCATGCGAACAGCGTGACACTCCCCAGCAATATCGTAAACACAAACTTACGGTTCCCGCGGACCCATAATGCGTCCAGCGCCAGTGCCAGACCTGCCAGCAGAAAGCAGCTCGGCAGGAAGTAGTGATAATAGAACTGGATCGGTTTGTTCACCGCCATCCAGAAGATGATGCTTGCGGCAAAGAAGATGAACACCGCCAGCGCGTCCCATCGTTTTTGGGCCAATCCAGCCCAGCCGCACCACAGCATCGCGGGCAGGCCGACCAGCATTGTCAGCGGATTACCGATCAGCATGACCCCGCGCTGCGCCCCGTCAACAGGCTCGTATAGATACCAGATCACCCGGATATTCAGCAGCCAGTCGGGCCAGTTGCTTTGATAGGGGTGCGTTTCAACTACGCTGGATTGCAGGGCCATAATCTCGCGGTGCAACGCGATAAAGCCGCCCGGTTCCAGCGCTCCGGTGGCAAAGCAATAGGCCGGAATGAACGTCAGCCAATAAACCGCCAGCGGCAATGCGCCGAGCCAGGCACCCGCTTCCACCAAAGTCATTCCCGGCAAGGGCATGCCGCGCCTGCTGAGCAGCAAACGCCTGCGCCCGGCGCATGCTCGCAGGACCAGGAATGCCAGGCCCGGGATGGCTGCCAATGGCGCGGCATTCCATTTGGCGGCCATCGACAGGCCCAGCGCCGTGCCAGCAATCACCAGCCTGCGCCGCCCGGTTTCCGGTTCACGCATGGCGGCGGCAATTTGCCACAGGGCGATGGCGAAGAAGCACACCATGAAGATATCCAGCATCGCAATCCGTGCATGGATGAACAGACTAAACCCGCTCGCCAGCAACACTCCGAAGGCGATCGTGGCAAACCGTGAATAACTCGCGAACCACAACGCACGGCAAAATGCGAACAGCGCGGTCGCTCCGGCGAGCAGCGAGAATATCCGCCAGCCGAACGGCCGATCGCCGAACAGCGCGATCCCGGCGGCGATGATTTCCTTGCCCAGCATCGGATGTTCGCGGTTCAGCCATTCGGATTGCCCCAGCAACGCGCGCGCGGCGGGCAGATAATGCACTTCATCGAAATAGGGCGCCGACGGGATCGTCAGCCGGATCAGGCACAGTCCCGCGAATGCCAGCGCCAACAGGGTGGTTAGGGCAATCGGGTCTTGCGGCAGTTGGTGGGAATGCGGCTGGCTCATTTATTCCGCGTCTAGGCAGAGCAGCGCGAGGCGACAAGGGTGTAAGCGTTGTAACGCGGTACGCTTAAGCTGTCTCGGCGCTGCGCTGTTCCAGCCACAACAGTCGCGCAATCATTGCCAGCAGGCCGATCGATGCGGTCAATCCGATGAAAATCAGCCACGGCGCGGAAGTCATTCCGGCGGCACGTGCGCGCGGCAGGATCAGGAACAGCGCGATCACGATCGAGGCGATCAGATCATACCACACCTGCACGCCCCACAGATTGGTCGTGTGATTGGCGATGAAGCCGATCGGTCCCTCCGCCGCGATGGTCACGCCGGTATAAGCGGTGAAGGTGGCGCAAAGGATGACCGCGAGCACCCAAGACCCGGCGGGCTTTTGGCTCGCGAGAAAATAGACGATAATCACACTGGCAGCGATGATGCCAGCAACGAACAGGATTTGTGTGGGGGTCATGAAGTGTCTTCCTCCAGACAGCGAATCGAAGCGTAGCAACTGCTACACTTGTGCCATACCGTAGCACCCGCTACAAGCCACCAATGACAAATTCTTCTGAAATCTCCGCACCCAGTCCCCGCGCCCCGCTCGATAAGCAGACGATGCTTCAGGCGATGGCGCTCCATGTGCTGCAGCACGGCCTGTCCGATGCCAGCCTGCGTCCATTGGCCAAGGCGGCGGGGACGAGCGACCGGATGCTGATCTATCATTTCGGCAATAAGGAAGCCTTGATCGGTGCGTT
>JBBKWK010000248.1:0-2866 GCA_037968915.1 Pontixanthobacter sp. | reverse complement strand
CCAGGCGAAGAGAGTTCCGGACCGGCGGCTCGCGGCGCGGATGAGCAAAACCGTATTCCCCGTGCCGAACTTGTCTCTGTTGTCACGCAGCAACTGTCGCGATTGACCGATGAAGTAGGCAAGGCGCTCAAGGATTTAGGCTTCTCTGGTGCCGCGGGTAATCAAGTCGTCCTGACGGGCGGCGGCGCTGAACTGGCGGGATTTGCGGAATTTGCGCAAAGTGCGCTTGGCCGGACTGTTCGGATCGGCAAACCGCCTGCATTGCGCGGCCTGCCAGAAGCACATGCAACGCCCGGTTTCGCGACTTTGGCTGGACTATGTATCTATGCGGCGAATGATCCGGTCGACATTCGCTCGATCGGGCCCAAGCACACGATGACGACCGAATATACTGGTATCAAGATATTCAGCCGCGTTTTGCGGGCAGTGAAAGAATACTTTTAAGCAGAGGCGCAATGAAGAATACCGAATTAACCACTGTGGATAAGCGGACGCGTGCTATCCAACCGCGATTCACTTTGTGCCAAGCTATTCCGCGAAGTTTCTACAAGCATTCTACAAGCATTCTACAAGCATTACGCCTCTTGGAGGGAAGTTAAATGAGCATCAATATCGGTCCCGCGGCAACGGATGATATGCGTCCCCGCATCACCGTTATCGGTGTCGGCGGCGCGGGCGGCAATGCCATCGCCAACATGATCCAGTCACAGATCGAGGGTGTCGAATTTATCGTCACCAACACCGATGCGCAGGCTCTCGCCAACGCGGTGGCGGAACAACGGATCCAGCTTGGCCCGGATATTACCGGCGGACTTGGTGCAGGGGCCAGGCCCGAAGTTGGCAAGGCCGCGGCAGAAGAAACCGTGGCCGAGATCGAAGATGCGCTGGAAGGCGTAAATATGTGCTTCATTGCGGCCGGCATGGGCGGCGGCACCGGGACCGGTGCGGCACCCGTGATTGCCGAAGCAGCGCGGCGCAAAGGCGTGCTAACGGTGGGCGTAGTGACGAAGCCGTTCCTGTTCGAGGGCACCCGCAGAATGCGCGCCGCAGAGGCTGGCATCGAAGAATTGCAAAAGCATGTCGATACGCTGATTGTCATACCCAACCAGAATTTGTTTCTGATCGCCAAGGCCGATACGACTTTCAAGGAAGCATTCATTCTTGCTGACGAAGTGTTGCAGCAGGGCGTGCGTTCGATCACCGACCTGATGGTTATGCCTGGACTGATCAACCTCGATTTCGCCGATGTTCGCTCGGTTATGAGCGAAATGGGCAAGGCGATGATGGGGACTGGCGAGGGCGAAGGCGAAAATCGCGCTCTGGATGCCGCCGAACGTGCGATCGCCAACCCGCTGCTTGATGGTGTTTCAATGCAGGGTGCCAAAGGGGTGATCATCTCGATCATTGGCGGCGAAGATATGAAGCTGCTCGAAGTTGACGAAGCCGCGAACCACATTCGCGAACTGGTCGACGAAGATGCCAACATCATTTGGGGCTCTGCCTTCAATCCTGATCTCGACGGCAAAATCCGCGTTTCCGTGGTCGCCACCGGGATCGAGACGGGCGCCGATGCCCCGCAATTCGATAAATCCTCGCTGTCTTTGGGCGGCTCGCGCGCGCCCAAGCGGCCGGTGCTGGAATTGCCTGGCGAAGATGAATTTTCGGACGAAACGACACCCGAAACGGCTGAAAATTTTGCCAATCTGGGGTCGTTCGACGATGCCGACGATAGCCAGGATGAAGACAGCGATGTCGACGGGATCGTCGATCCACTTGCCGGAATTCGCAGTTACGAGGCTGACGACGGCGATGAAGATGATGATCTGACCGAAGGAACTGAAGATAGCAGCATCTCCGCTCTCGGTGAGGAAGGCGGATTTGCCGATGCTGGATCAACCGGTGACGCGTCCGAAGAGGAACCGCTCGACCTGACCGCAGAGGCAACCGAAGACGGACCTTCGCAGGATGAATTGTTGCTCGATGCAGACCAATCAGCGGGCGAGGGTGACGGCGAGAAGGCCGAAGCGACGCCCGATAATGCTCGGCGGCGCGGACTGGTCGCGGGCGGCGCATCTGGCGCAGGCGGTGCGGGCAGCACATTGTTCGAGCGGATGGCCAATTTGTCGCGCGGTTCGTCGGACAGCCAAGATGATGACGAAGACGAGGATGATGACGATTCGGGCGACTCAAGCTCGCTTAGCATCCCTCGGTTCCTGGGGCGCCAAAACAACCAATAGTCTGCTTCTGGTAATCGGAGTTGGGCAGTGTTTGTCAGCCGGTCACCGTACCTCGTTGTCCGGCTGTCTCACGTCGGTTGTCGGTTGGCGTTCGGGTGTTATTCACCATTGAACGGATAGTGGCAGGCCGGATTTGGCCGATTGCATCTTAATTGCAGGCAATTGGCCAATGGCATCTGGCCACACGTGGCTGAAAGGAAATTGATTGTGTCGAAAGTTGCTGCAGGCAATCCGGTTGCAGCCTGGGGCAAAGTCCTCTGCCTGTTCGGTACGGCCGCATTGGCGTTACCGCTGGCGGCCCCAAGTGCGCGCGGACAGACCAGCGACGGAGCGCAGTCGCGCGCAGTTATCCAGCGATTGCCGCCAGCCGGGGTCGATGCTCTCAACACCGCACTGACGCGGCTGGCCCGCAATTCCCGGGATCTCGATGCACTGATCGACGCCGGAAACGCTTCGCTTCAATTGAATGATATCGACGCAGCAATCGGTTTCTTCGGCCGGGCTGATGAATTGTCGCCCGGCAATGCGCGGGCCAAAGTCGGGTTGGCGGGCGCATTTGTGCGTTCTGAACGACCGATTGAAGCGCTTCGTTTGTTCGATGAGGCGGAGCGGGCCGGGGCTTCAACCGC
>JBBKWK010000247.1:0-7400 GCA_037968915.1 Pontixanthobacter sp. | reverse complement strand
TGGGTCTGCGACCCAAGCGTGAAAAGGGAAGCTTAGCGATTAACGCTTGCCGTGCGTCGGCTACGGGACTTCTGCCATTTTTTTAGCGGCGAAGTTCACGCTTGCAGCCGAGTGCGCATACTCATTATGCGCCGGACGTCAGCGGCCATGTAGGGCGGGACATGTGAATAAGCAATGAAATAACTCATCTGCGAATTATTCTTTCGCCATTTCCTCGTCGAGAATGGCGGAAACGCGCGGCGCGTCGGGAAAGTTTTCTGCCATCCAACGCCGCTCGACGCTTTGCAAAATGCGCGCGACCGATGGCCCGGCCTGCACCCCGCGCTTGACGATTTCACCGCCCTTGAGCGGCAGATTGGGTGCGTCCCAGCCAACCACCGACGTCGGATCGGCCCCGGTCAGTAGCAGCCGGTCGATCGCGCAATCTGTGCCTTCGAGATAAGCCAGGGCGCGCGGATTGTGTGCGTCAGAAACTCCGCGCTGGGCCGCAGAGGCTAACCGCTCCCGCTGGCTGCGGGACAAGCGCAGGCGAGTGGTCACTGCAGCGGCAATCTGGGGCAGGGCGGGCAATAATGCGGCCAGGCGGCGCATAGTATCGGGCGCGATGCCAAAAGTTTGCTCTGCCGCGATCAAGGCGGCCAAAGCATCCACCTCGCGGCGTCCAGCTTCCGGCAACACCACTTGCAACACTTGTAATTGGTGCATCCGCGCGACGGTGGGCGAGGGATCGGGCAGAGCGAGCAGGGTCTGCAATTCCCAACCCACCCGTTCGCGCGAAAGGCCCTTCAACGTGTCGGCCAGTTCGGCGCAGGCATCCTCCGCTTCCGGATCAAGATCGGCACCAAAGCGCGCCTGAAAACGGAAATAGCGCAGGATGCGAAGATGATCCTCGCGAATGCGCTGGCGGGCATCGCCGATGAAGCGGACCCGCTTGGCTGCCAGATCATCCAGACCGCCGAAATAATCTGAAATTTCCAGTGTTTCGGGGTGGGCAAACAGCGCATTGATAGTGAAATCTCGCCGCGCCGCATCGTCACGCCAGTCTTGCGCGAAGGCGACTGTGGCGCGGCGGCCATCGGTCGAAATATCGTGCCGCAACGTGGTGATCTCGACATTGCTGCCGTGGACCAGCGCGGTAACCGTACCGTGGGCGATACCGGTGGGAATGGTGCGAATTCCGGCCGCTGCCAGCCGCTCGATCACCTGATCTGGTGGGATTGGCGTAGCAGCGTCGATATCCTGCACATCCACCCCGAGCAGCGTATCACGCACGGCTCCGCCCACCCAGCGGACTTGGTCCGCACCCAGGGCGGTGACCAGCGCGGCGAGGTCCTCTCGCTTGGTCCAAGGCGCGGGGTTCAGAAACTTATTCATACATCACAGCGCCATACGGAATGCGCCGGGAAAGATTCGCGATGATTGATGCGGTAATGCCCCAGATATGATGACCCTCCCATGGGATCTCCAGATAGGCGCGCTGTTCGCCCTGCCAGAGGGCCTGCTGCGCAATATGGTTCGCGGGATTGAGAATAAAGCGCAGCGGCGCTTCGAACCAGTCGGACACTTCGGCAGGATTGGGCACTAGCGGCAAATCAGCGGGCACAGTCGCCAGTACCGGAGTCACATCGAAACCGCTGCCGGTGCCAAAGCGGTCTGTCGTACCGATCACTTTTACATCGCGTGAAAGGATGCCCAATTCTTCGTGAGCCTCGCGCAGGGCAGCCTCAATCGGGGTTTCGCCGGGATCGATTTTGCCGCCGGGGAACGCGACCTGACCAGGGTGCGAACGCATATCCTTCGGGCGGTGGATCAGCAGCACGCCGGGTTCTTCGCGCTCGGTAACCGCGATCAGGACTGCTGCCGCCCGGGGCGCGGTTGTGGACCCAAGATGACTGTCATCGCGCAGGTCGGACAGGTCAAGACCGTGCCCCTGATCGAACAGCGCGCTCAGATGATCGAACAGCAAGCTCATGCCGGCACCAGCGAAAATGTCGCGCCTTGGCTGGTGACGGTCCAATCGTCGCCATGCGCGAGCGAAATTTCGGCCAATTGCTGATAGGTGCTGCGGTTAAGCCGCGCCTCCAACCCGCGGCGTACGGACAGATAAAGGGCGGGCGTTTCCGCATTGCCGCGCGCCGTAATTGGATTGTCCGGCCCGGCCAGAACCAACTCGTCAATGTTGATCCTAAAGCCCAGGCCGCCGCCAACTTCGGATACGTCAGTGGCAATCAGCGGAGCATCCTCGACCTCTATGGTCAGTTTCTCAAACGGGGTTATCAGCCAGTGCTGACCTTCTGCGTCACGCGTCAACAGCCCGGCAAATGCGCGCACCATCGCGGGACGTTTGATCGCGCCGCCTTCGTGGTACCAGGTGCCATCCGCAGCTATCCGCATCTGGCTGTCACCGGTATTCTGCGGGTCCCAATCCTCGACCGGAGGCAATTTGCGCAATGCCACCTGCTCGGCAATCTGCGCGAGGGTAAGGCTTTCAAGTTCTGGCGGGGCTTCGTAGGGCATTGCTGCTCAAATGGCAGAGGGAAGGCGGCCATTCAATCCCGCGTCGTTAATAAGAGCCGTGTTGCTGCTGTGTTAGCCTGCCCAAGGGCCAAGCATTCCGGTGGGCGGTAAAACTGCCGGATTGGCGCAGCGCAGCAGCAGACGCTCCCGATCAAACGGACCGGGGCAATACCAATCGCCTGTATGTTCCGCTGTAAAGCCGAAGAAACGCCCATAATACTCCGCATCACCGATCAGCACTTGGGGCAGGGCAGCGACAGGTTCCAGCGCGCCGAGTGCGGCCAGCATCAGCGCCTTGCCATATCCTTCATGCTGGCGTTCGGGCAGCACCGCAACCGGGCCGACCATCAACATCGGATGCGCGCGGCCGTCCGGGTCAGTCAGGGCAACCGGCCAAAGTTGTATCGTACCCGCGAGATAGTCCTCATCATCCAGAGCAGCAAAGCTGAGCGCGGGCAGCCAGTCCGTGCCTTCGCGCATCCGGTAGGCTGTGCGCGCGAGACGATCCGGCCCGAAAGCACGGTCGAGCACTTGTTCGACCATCGCAGGATCGACATTGGCAAGGGGAACGAGTGTCGGCATTTTTGCTCCGAATGGAGCGCGCCGATAGGTGGCAACTGACGACGTGTCGACAGTAATTCACCTATCGGTGGTCCATGCAGCGTTTGCTAGGAAGCAGGTGTCAGGCGCAAAAGCCTGCCGGTACTCGTATCTTCCAGCACCCAGATCGCGCCATCTGGGCCTTCGACGATTTCGCGGATGCGTTCGCCCAAGTCATATCGTCCGGTCTCGGTCGCTGTGTCGCCGTCAATGGACACTCGTACGATTGCGTTGGAACTCAGCCCGGCAATCAATGCATCGCCGCGCCAGTTCCCGAACATATCGCCATTGTAGAATATGAAATCGCCCGGCGCGATCACGGGAGTCCAGCTGATCGCCGGTGCGGCAAAATCAGGGCGTGTGGAATGGTCGGGGATCGGGTCATTGTTATAATGAACCCCGTTCGACACCACCGGCCAACCGTAATTGGCGCCAGCCTTCACCTGATTTAGTTCGTCGCCGCCTTTCGGGCCATGTTCCAGATCCCACAAGCGGCCCTGCGCGTCGAATTGCAGGCCGAGGATATTACGGTGGCCGTAAGACCATACTTCGCTGGCCACGCGGCCTTCATCGGCGAACGGATTGCCCGGTGCTGGTGCGCCTTCAAGCGTCAATCGTACTATGCTGCCGAGATTATTGGACCGATTTTGCGCAGGCTGCATTTTCTGCCGGTCGCCGCTGGCGATGTAGAGATATTGGCCGTCTGGCGAGAATGTAATCCGGTGCGAGTAATGACCGCGTCCGGAAACCTTCGGGGCTTGCCGCCAGATGATCTTCAAATCCTCAATCGCGCAACTGTCATGATCTTCGCAAACAAGCGTTCCCTTGCCAACCACTGCGCCGCGCGTTTCGCCATCCCCTGTTTCGGCACCAGCCTCCGCCCAGCTGAGATAAATTGTCCGGCTGGCTTCGTAATCGGGCGCAAAAGCAATGTCGCCAAGCCCGCCCTGGCCGCCATAATCCACGCGGGGAACCCCGGTAACGAAGCCAATTTTTCCATTCGCCGGTTGATAGAACTTTATCTTCCCTTCCTTCTCGGTGATGAAAAGGTTGCCCGTGCCCGGTTCGAATGCCGCGGCCCAGGGCTCGGCAAAGGTGCCGTGCTCCGTCACCGTGAAGGCGCCCGAATTTTCTGCGATGGTTTCCACCGATCCCTTTGCCCCGCAGCTTGCGAGAGGCAATGCAGCCGTGGATAGAGCGAGGGCGATGAGTTTTGTGTGTGACATGTCCATACTTTCCGGAACACCCGAAGATGATTTTGGTGCCGATGAAATCGTCTTCGGCGTCGATGAAGCGGGCCGCGGCCCGTTGGCTGGGCCGGTTGTGGCGTCTGCTGTCGCGCTATGCAAGCCGCGCCCGGTTGGGCTCGACGATTCCAAGAAATTGACGGCCAAACGCCGTGGCGAACTGGACTTGGTAATCCGGCGCCGCTGCGGCTGGGCCGTTGGCGTGGTTGATGTGGAAGCAATCGACCGGCTCAACATCCTCGGTGCAACCATGCTGGCGATGACATTGGCGGTTCAGGCGCTGCGCGATGTGTTGGACCGTGAGCCGGACGGCATTCTGATCGACGGTAACATGACCCCGGCGGGCCGCGCAGAAGGCTGGCGCTGGGATGCGAGGGCGATCATTGGCGGGGACGCAATCGAACCGTGCATTTCTGCGGCGTCCATCGTGGCCAAGGAATGGCGTGACCGGATCATGCTTCAGGCGGCAGCGGCGCATCCGCAATATGGCTGGGAACGCAACAAGGGTTACGGTACCCGCGATCACATGGCGGCGCTGAAGGAACATGGGCCGTGCCCGCTACACCGGCGCAGCTTTGCTCCGGTCTCGCAAATGATTTTGCTGTAACACGTTGTTCTAGGTGAGAATTTCGCGCGCTTCAGTAGCAATAACCTTGGCAATCGCGGCATAGGCATCGGCAAACGCCGCCCCTTCGCGCCACACCGCCGCGATGGAACGGGTGGCGGACCAATCCTGAATATCGAACCTGCGCACCATATCCTCGCCGCCCGTTTCGGAGCGCAAATAGAGTTCCGGCAGAATTGCCAGACCGAGACCCGAGCCCGCCATCTGGCGAAGGCTGTCCAGACTTGTACCTTCATAATCACGCATCAATTCTGCCCCGAGTTCGGCGCAAATGCTTTCCGCTTGCCGGTGGAAATGGTGCTTGCGGTCGAGGCTGAGTACCGGTTGTCCGGCAAAATCTGCTGCCTTTAGATCGGCTTTGGAAAACAGCGGATGATCGGGCGCGCCTACCAGCGAGAGGGATTCGCGAAACAGCGGTTCGATATGAAATCCGCTGCCGGTGACCGGCAAAGGGGCGAGCACCATATCCAGTGTGCCCCGGGCCAGTTCAGCAAATTGATCGTCTGGAATGCCGTCGCGAATATACAGACGAAGCGCCGGATTGTCCCGGTGCAAACGAACTACTGCGGGCGGAATTAAGTAGGGGCCGAGCGTGGGAGTGACACCAAACTTGATGGTCCCGGCCATACCGGTGCGACTATGTTCGGCCAAGTGCCGGATTTCTGTGATTTCCAGCAGCACCCGACGCGCTCGGTGGGCGATTTCGCGGCCAATCGGGGTCAAACGAACCGGCTTGCCCCGCTCGACCAGTTTGACCTCCAGCCGCTTCTCCAACTCCTTCAGTTGCTGGCTCAAGGTCGGCTGGGTCACGGGGATGCTGGCAGCGGCGCGGCCGAAATGCGAGGTATCTTCCAGCGCGACCAGATATTGCAATTGGCGTAATGTGGGCATGATAGAAAACGTCTATCGAATAACTCCCAAACTTCCAATTGGATTTATCACGTGGGGGCCGCCATTTGCTCTCCAACAATCTCGCCGCGTTAGATCCCGAGGCAATTGACGGACGAAATTCGCACCGATCATTTGCCGGATGCTGCCCAAATTTGCTGCGCCCGCGACATATGAGGAAATTGAAGAATGTTACCTGAAAATGCCGCGCAATCCTTGCGTGACTTCCTCAAGGAAGAAAGCGCCGGGGGCGTGGTGCTGATGATCGCGGCAGCGACAGCGTTAATTTTGGCCAACAGCCCGCTGGCGGGTGCCTATGCAGCCGTTTTGAATGCCGAAATCGCGCTGACGGTCAGCGGGGCCGGGATCGAGAAACCCGCGCTGTTGTGGATCAACGACGGGTTGATGGCGGTTTTCTTCTTCCTCATCGGACTGGAGGTGAAGCGAGAGGTGCTGACCGGCCAACTCTCCAGCTGGAAGCAATCATCCTTGCCGTTATTTGCCGCGGTTGGCGGGATGATCCTGCCTGCGCTGGTGTTCACCGCGATCAATTGGAATAGCCCGGAAAATCTGGCCGGCTGGGCCATTCCTGCCGCCACTGATATCGCCTTTGCGCTGGGCATTTTGGCCCTGCTTGGTAGCCGCGTTCCAGTGGCGCTGAAGGCGCTGTTGCTGGCGATTGCGGTGATCGACGATATCGGCGCAATTGTGATTATCGCCCTGTTCTACACCCCCGGTGTTGAACTGGCGATGTTGGCGGCGGCGGCGGCAGTACTGGCGGCGCTGGTCCTGATTGGCCGGGCGAAAGTCGGCTCGTCCTTGCCCTATGTCCTACTCGGCATTGGACTGTGGTTCTTCGTCCTGAAATCGGGCGTTCACGCGACACTGGCAGGCGTTGCGTTGGCCATAACTGTGCCGCTGACCAGCCGGGCCGGCAAGAATGTGCTGGAGCGGATGGAGCACGCGCTGCACCCGTGGGTCGCATTTCTGGTGGTGCCGATTTTCGCGCTGGCCAATGCTGGCGTATCCTTTGCCGGGATCGAAATGTCCGCCTTCGCCGCGCCGCTTCCTCTGGGCATCGCTCTGGGCCTGTTTCTGGGCAAGCAATTGGGCATCGTCGGATTTGCGTGGCTGGCGGTGAAATCTGGCATCGCCAGCCTGCCCAGCGGGATCAGTTGGCCGCAGGTGTACGGATTGTCGCTGATCGCTGGCATCGGTTTTACCATGAGCCTGTTTATCGGCAATCTCGCTTTCAGCGCGCCGGAGGAGTTGGCGGCGGTCAAATTGGGCGTGCTCAGCGGCTCGTTGATCTCGGCCATCGGCGGGATTTTGATCCTGCGCAGAGCTGGGCAGACCCGCTCGTGATCATGCCCATATTGATGTGTCTGGGCGGGCTTGTCGCGCTCGTCATGGGCGGTGACTGGCTGGTGCGCGGCGCGGTTTCGCTGGCCGCCCGGCTTGGCGTATCGAGCTTGTTTACCGGCCTCGTCATCGTCGGAATCGGCACTTCGATGCCCGAAATG
>JBBKWK010000246.1:0-3263 GCA_037968915.1 Pontixanthobacter sp. | reverse complement strand
ATATCTGCCGGTCTCCCTTGGCGGAGGCCGCGTTCCGCAAGGCGGCAGCCGAAGCAGGGTTGGAGGCGGTGACCGATTCTGCAGGGACAGCCGCTTATCACGTGGGCAATCCGCCCGATTCCCGTAGCATTCTCACTGCAGCGCGCTACGGGATCGACATTCTCGATTATCAGGGCCGTCAGATCGCTGCGCAGGATTATATGCGCTTCACTCATATTTTTGCGCTGGACAGCGCCAATTTGTCTGACATCCAGCGCCGCGCACCTGCCAATGCCACAGCCGAAACTGCGCTGTTGATGGATATGGTCGAAGGACGAGAGGGAGAAGCAGTGGCCGATCCCTATTACGGCGATCAGGCGGATTTCGAAGTGACATGGGCCGATGTCAGCGCCGCCGCAGAGGCGCTGGTTGCACGCTTCCTGTCAGACCGAAGCTAACCTCCGCGGAGCATCTGCACGCCCCAGTCCCGTTCAAACAGATATAGCAGCATCCGCGCCGCTTCCCCGCGCGAACCGGCCAACCCGCCATCGCGCTCCATCAGCAGTCGCGCATCGTCATGGGCCGCCGGAAGCAGCTTGGTGATTTGCTCCAGCGTCGCAACTCGAAACGGGGTGTCGCCTGATTGCCTTGTGCCAAGCAACTCTCCGCCACCGCGCAGCCGCAAATCTTCTTCCGCCAACAAGAACCCGTCCTGCGTTTCGCGCATCAGCGCAAGCCGTTCGCGCGCGGTTTCGGACATGGTCGAACCACGCAGCAGCAGGCAGGTCGACTTCTCTGAACCTCGCCCAACCCGGCCGCGTAATTGGTGGAGCTGCGCCAACCCGAAACGTTCTGCCTGTTCGATCACCATCAGGGTGGAGGCCGGAACATCCACGCCGACTTCGATTACGGTCGTGGCGACCAGCAACTTCGCGGCGCCACTGGCAAACCGATCCATCGCGGCATCTTTCAGCTCCGGCTTTAACTGGCCGTGGACTAGGACGACTTCCTCGCCGAAACGTTCGCGCATCATTGCATAGCGAGCCTCGGCTGCGGCAATATCGTCATCCTCGTTGTCGCGCACCATCGGGCAAACCCAATAGGCCTGCTGGCCCGACGCAACATGCCGTCCGACAGCCTCGACCACATCGGCAAGCCGTTCCTGCGCCACCACGCGTGTATCAATCGCCTGCCTACCGGGCGGCATTTCATCGAGCCGCGAAACATCCATCTCGCCATATTGCGCCAGCGTGAGCGTGCGCGGGATCGGAGTGGCCGTCATCGCCAGAGTATGCGGCGTGCGTTTGCCCTTGTTCGCCAGCATCAGCCGTTGGGCGACGCCAAACCGGTGTTGTTCGTCGATCACCACCATCCCCAGGTTCTTGTACCTGACAGTATCCTGAAAGATCGCATGGGTGCCGACGACGATCTGGATGCTGCCATCCATCAGCCCCATCAGGATGGACTCGCGCGCTTTGCCCTTGTCGCGGCCCGTCAGCAGCGCGACCTGCGCCCCGGTTGGCGCCGCCATATTACGCAAGGTTTCATAATGTTGCCGCGCGAGGATTTCCGTCGGAGCCAGCATCGCCGCCTGCGCGCCAGCCTCAACCGCGATCAGCATCGCCTCCAGCGCAACCACGGTTTTACCCGCGCCGACATCGCCCTGCAGCAGCCGCAGCATCGGGGCTTCCTGCTGCAAATCCCCCTCGATCTCGGCAATCGAGCGGGTCTGCGCACCCGTCAGCGGAAAGGGTAGTTGCAATTTGTCACGGTAAGAACCGTCGCCCTTCAATGGCTGCCCCTTGCGCGCGCGATTGTCCGCCCGCACCAGCATGAGCGCCAGACTGTTAGCGAGCAATTCGTCATAGGCCAGCCGGTCACGCGGCGCTGCGTCTTCGCACTTGTGTGCAGCACGCAGGGCATCTGGCCACGCAGGCCAGCCTTCCTTGGCAAGCTGTGTCGGCTCAATCCATTCAGGCATGTCCGGCAATCGCGCCAGTGCCTGTTCGACCAGTCCGGCAACCTTGGGCTGTGTCAGCCCTTCGGACAGGCGGTAAACCGGTTCGCTAAGCCGCCCCAGTGTCTCGCCGCTATCTTCCACCACATGGTCAGGATGAACAATCTGGAGCATATCGCCATAACGGTCGAGCCGCCCTGCCACCCATCGCTTCTCCCCCACCGGCAGTAATTTCTTGGCGGTGTAGGATGCACGGCCGAAATAGGTCAGCGCGCAAATATTTCCTACTTCATCCTGTGCCAACACGCGATAGGGGCCGCGCCCGTGTGGACTACGATGTTCGATCGGGGTCAGCGCGACAATGATCTGCTCACCCTCGCTACCCGCATCAAGATCGGCAATCGCGCGGCGCGTGACAAAACGCTCTGGCAGGTGAAAGATGATGTCGCGCACCCGCGACAGTCCGAGCTTTTCGAGCGGCTTCTTCAATTTCGGTCCGACGCCTTCGAGTGCTTGGGTCTCGACGAACAGAGGGTTGAGGATTTCGGGGCGCATCTCGTTCACTGTAATCCGGATTGTCTCGTCTGCGAAGCCACCTCTTGACCTTGCCAACAGTCTGACGGTGATGTCTAATCCCCGCATGGGTTAAACGACTTTGGTTCAAAAAGACCTCGGTCGACTGAATAGCCCAGTTAGCTTGGGTCGCATGTCCACAACAACTTTGGGGAAAAACATGATCAAGCTTCTAACATCCAGTGCCGCTTTGGCTGCACTAGCATTCGCCACGGTTCCTGCGCTCGCGCAGGAAGAACCAGAAGAGCAGCGAACAACCTACGAAATTCGTTTCCTTGATTTGGCGCCTGGTGCCGATAATGAGTGGATCGAAACACTGGAAAAACATTATATGCCCGCGCGCGCTGCTGCTGGCCTGCCTGCACCAGAAGTCCATTGGATCACGGCCGGCCCGTGGGATATCATGATGGTTATGGAAATGCCCGATGGCATGGCCACTATGGATAGCCACAACCCCCGTTTGGGCGTTGCATTTCGCGAAGCACTGCTCGCGCAAGAAGGCTCAGAGGAAGCTGTCAAAGCTCTCAACGAGAAGTCCAGCAAACTAGTGACCCGTAGCAACAGCTATTATTCGCACACACACCCTTGATCAGAACTGCCCGATCGACCAGACGGGGCGCCCTTCGAATAGAATGGTGCCCCGTTTCATGAATCACGCAGAAGATTTCTCCATGCGGATCTCCCGTGCCAAATTCCGCGGATGGCACCGCGGCACGCGGGAAGCAGACTATATGATCGGCGGTTTCTTCGATCG
>JBBKWK010000245.1:0-6538 GCA_037968915.1 Pontixanthobacter sp. | reverse complement strand
CTAAAGCGGATTTCCGTCGCGATCCCGGTAAATTTCGCGCCGCCCGACATGGTTTGCCGGGCCGACCAAGCCTTCGCCTTCCATCCGTTCGATCCATTTGGCAGCAGTGTTGTAGCCGACGCCCATCTGGCGTTGCAGCCAGCTGCCGCTTGCCTTCTGGCTTTCAAATACCGACTGACAGGCCTGACGGTATTTGCGCTCGTCCGGATCGTCGCTGGCGGTCAATTCATCATCGAAGCTAAAGCCCCCGTCCTCGGGCTCCTCGGTAACCGCGTCGACATATTCGGGCTTGCCCTGCGCGCGCCAATGGCTGGCGACCCGCTCCACTTCCTCGTCCGACACGAACGGTCCGTGGACGCGGACCATAGAGCCGGTGTTGGGCTTGTAGAGCATATCACCTTTGCCCAGCAGCTGCTCGCTGCCCTGCTCGCCCAGAATGGTGCGGCTGTCGATCCGGCTGGTGACCTTGAAGCTGATCCGGGTGGGCAGATTGGCCTTGATTACCCCGGTGATGACATCGACTGACGGGCGCTGGGTGGCCATGATCAAGTGAATTCCGGCGGCGCGTGATTTCTGGCTCAGGCGCTGGATCAACACTTCGATTTCCTTGCCGATGGTGACCATCAAATCGGCCAGTTCGTCCACGATCAGCACGATCTGCGGCAACGGTTCGTAATCGAGCTGTTCTTCCTCGAACAATTCCTCGCCCGAATCCGGGTCAAAGCCGATCCCGACCCGGCGGCCCAGAGGTTTGCCCTTGGCGATGGAGGTTTTGATCCGTTCGTTAAAGCCGTCCAGATTGCGCGCGCCGATGCTGCTCATCATCCGGTAGCGGCGCTCCATTTCCTCGACCGCCCATTTCAGCGCGCGGACTGATTTATGCGGCTCGGTCACCACCGGCGAAAGCAGGTGCGGAATATCGTCGTAACTCTTGAGCTCCAACACCTTGGGATCGATCAGGATCAACCGGCATTCTGCGGGCGTGAAGCGGTAAAGCAGCGATAGCAATATGCAGTTGAGGCCGACCGATTTGCCCGATCCGGTGGTGCCCGCGACCAGCAAATGCGGCATGGCGGCAAGATCGGCCACAATCGGTTCGCCGGCGATATCCTTGCCCAGAATAATCGGCAAATTACCGGTGGAATCGGCAAAGTCAGCGCACGACATCAGTTCTTTCAGCACGACCATCTGGCGGTCCGCATTGGGCAATTCGATCCCCATCACCGTCTTGCCGGGAATGGGCGAAACGCGGGCGCTGATGGCTGACATATTGCGCGCGATATCTTCCGCCAGGCCGATCACCCTGCTGGCCTTGATCCCCGGTGCGGGTTCCAGCTCGTACATAGTAACCACCGGGCCGGTGCGTACTGCGGTAATCTCGCCCTTCACGTTGAAATCGTCGAGCACGGTCTCCAGCAGCCGGGCGTTGCGTTCCAGTGCCATTTTGTCGAGTTTCGGTGCCTGATGCACCGGTGGTTCTTCCAGCAATTCCAGTCCGGGCAATTCGTATTTGGCGAACATGTCACGCTGTTTGGCCTTGGCCATTGCGGCCTTTTTCGGCGGCATGGACGGGTCGGTAATCTCCGGCATCCGCCGGGCAGGCTGTGCGGAAAATGCCTCGGCAGCCGCAGTACTTCCGGCTGGTTCCTTCGCCTTGCGTCTGGACCTGACGGAAGTGCCGGTTTCGTCCGTAGCAGACCCGCGCTTCAGGAATGCTGGCAGGGTCAGCAATTGCACCCAGTCGATTGCGAATACGCGGGTTACCAACGTGGCGCCGCCCGCAAGGCACAGCAGCGCAAGGCCAAGGATGGTCCAGCCCTGTACATTTTCTGGCAGGCGAGCCGCCACAGCCTCGATCGCGCCCGCGCCCAGCAGGCCGGTGATGCCTCCCAGCGATGCAGGCAAAGTGCCGCCCGGTCCGTCAAATGCCAGCGCCAGCACGGTGGAAATCAGTGCCATCGCCGCCAGCAACATCCCCACCGGTCGCCACCAGCGGGTGTCGGTATCACGGTCCTCCTGCTCTACATCGCGCCACAGTTTACGGGCTCCGACATACAGCATAGGCAACAGCAGGATTGCTGTCAGGCCAAACAGGAACAACACGCGCTCCGACGCCCAGGCGCCGGAAATGCCCATCCAATTGCCAATGTCGGTTCCCGCTGCTGCGGTGGAGGAGCTTGGGTCGGTGTGGGTATAACTGGCCAGAGACAGGCCCAGGTACACCATGGAGAGGAGCAGCGCAGCGGCTCCGCCCATTTGCAGGGCGCGGCGCAGCGAACGCCGGAATGCGGCGCGCCAATCCGTGGCAGGTGTTTTCCCGATTGCGCGGGTGGCCATGATATTTCCCCAAATCACTTCACGCCCACGCCTATTCATTCCGGCGCGGTGTCATATCCGTATAATGCACCGGGCAGGACTCCTGCGTCAAGAATCTGATGGCAAAAAGTCATCATCCCCGCAGCAGCGGGGACCCATGATCAAAAAACCGAAACGAGGCCATCAATCGCCGCCCAACGCGGCCAATCGAGCTCTTTTGCGGTTTCGGCAGTCATTCCGCCCAGCGCAATCACCGGCATTTGGGCCAGTTTCGCCAGTTTGCAAAAACGCGCAGGACCAAGTGTATCCGCGCCAGGATGTGAGCGGGTCGGGAAGACTGGCGACAACAGCGCTGCGTCCGCGCCAATCCGATTGGCAGCGGTGATTTCCGCTTCATTGTGAACGGCGGCGAGACGGATCAGGCCGCTTGCATCAGCGAGGCGTTCAGGCGGGCCGTAAATTCCCTCGGCACCCCATTGGCGCGCCGTCGCTGCATCGGACGACAGTACGACCCAATGGCCAAGATTGCGGGCCAAGGTCGATAATTCGTTGAACCGGGCGCGTCTAGCCGCCGCTGGCAAGTGATAATGCCGGAAGATAAATCCCGAACCCCGCGGCAATCTCCGCAACCCGTCCCCCAGCGCCGCATCATTGCGCGCATCGCTAAGCAGCCATAATTCGGGCAGCTGCACGGCAGGATGGGTCTGGTCTCGCGTCACAGCCGCGCTATAGCGCGCAAATGACCGAAAATGCATCCGCCAACCTCGAGAATGTCCGCGAAAAAATCGCCGCCTCCGCCAAAATCGCCCAGCGTAAAGCGAAAGAGGTAACCTTGATCGCTGTCAGCAAGACCCATCCGGCAGAAGCTATCCTGCCGCTGTTGGAGGCTGGACAGCGGGTGTTCGGAGAAAACCGGGTGCAGGAAACTGCCGCCAAATGGCCGGCCCTGCGCGAGAAATTCCCTGATGTGGAGCTGCATCTGGTGGGAACGCTTCAGTCCAACAAGGCGGATGACGCGGTGGCGCTGTTTGACCAGATCCATTCGCTCGACCGGCCCAGTTTGGTGAAAGCCCTGGCCAAGGCGATGGACAAGGCGGGGCGCCGCATACCATGCTTTATTCAGGTCGATATTGGCGAGGAAGAGCAAAAAGGCGGCTGCGCGATTGGCGATCTGCCTGCGTTGATTGAACAGGCCTGCGCGGCCAACATCCCGCTGGCCGGGCTAATGTGCGTGCCGCCTGCCGGGATTGAGCCGACGCCATTTTTCGCGCTGCTCGGCAAGTTGGTGTCGGATCACGGTCTGAGCGGTCTAAGCATGGGTATGAGCGGCGACTACCCGATCGCAGTGCAATTGGGCGCGACCCATATCCGCGTCGGCACTGCTCTGTTCGGCGCCCGGGAATAGGCCAAAAAAAGGGGCCACTCCCTTTCGGAAACGGCCCCGCTTTTACTGGATGTTATTCGCTTAGAACTTGCCGCGAACAGTGATGCCGTAAGTGCGTGGTTCTGCAAGGAATGCCGAATAGGTCTGCTGCGATGCAACGAACGGGGTGTTGAAGGCAACTTGGGTATAACCCTTGTCGAACACGTTCTGGGCCCAACCTTCGATTGACCATGCTTCATCCGGGCCGCGAATACCGATGCGGGCGTTCACCAGGAAGAAGCTGTCCTGTTCCTTGCCGTAAAGCAGATCGGAACCGGTATTGTAATCATCGGACAGACGGGCGTTGACGAAGAACAGGCCCGACATTCCGCTGCTACCCAGTTCCGGGGTAAAGCTGAACGAGGTGGTCCCGACCCATTCCGGAGCATTCGATAGATTGTCGCCCGGCAGCAGGCGTAGAGCCGGATCAAGCGGTGATCCAGTATCGCGGCCGATCAGATTATCTTCGTAACTGGTGTCGGTATAGGTGATCCCCATCGTCATCGTCAGATCACGGACAGGGCTGAGCGAGGTTTCAAGTTCGAACCCCTGTGCAACCACACCTGGCTTGACCTGATCCAGGGCGCAGGCCCCGGTGGTGGCGCTCGCATCCCGGTCGGCACCGCCCAAGTCGGTCCCGCAAGCGTTGACATTCTGCACCAGGAAGACCGAGCCATTGAAGGTGTTCAGCTGGAAATTGCTGAATTCCTGACGGTATGCCGCTGCGCTGACGGAGAAGCCGCGTGCGGTATATTTCGCACCGATTTCATAGGCGTCGACCTCTTCCTGGTCGAATTGCAGGTTGGCCGTGGTCCCGATCAATGCCGGGTTTCCGGCAACCGGATTGCTAAGCGCCGAACGGTCAAGGTTGAACCCGCCCGCTTTGTAACCGCGTGAATAGCTGCCGTAGAGCAGAATATCGGGGGTGGGCTGCCATGACAGGACTGCGGTACCCGAGAAGGCATCTTCCTTGCGGCTGTCGCTGAGCGAAACGCCGTCCAGTTCCGAAGTCGAATTACCCTGACACGACAGGCCGATCAGTCCGCCGGCAAGTCCGGCAAGCCCGCCGCCAAGCAAACCTGACAACAGCGCCCGGTTTTGCGGGCAGTAGATGTTGTCATTGCCGAAAGACGAGCTGAAGTCCTTGTTTTCATTCGTGTACCGCAGACCAAGCGTTAGATCGACCGTATCGGTAACGTGGAAGATATTATGCGTGAATACCGCGAAGTTCTTGCTGTTTTGCTTGTAGATATCGCCGGTACCGCCAACATCGTTGACCTGTGCCAAAGTATCGAGACCGGCAAAGATCAACGGGGTGGCAGCTCCAAATGCACCTGCGCCGCCATTGGCAGCTAGCAGAGCAGCCCGGCCACCTGCGCTGAGGCAGCCAGTGCTGGAAGGCGAAATAAGCGCAACATTCACGGCCTGGATAATGCGGCAAGGCGCAAATGCGCCATACTGCGTACCGAAGCGAAGATTGTCCTGAACAATCAGGTCTTCATTGGCGAAGAAGCCGCCAACCAACCAGTCGAGCCGATCATCGAACGCGCTGCCCTTGAGCCGGATTTCCTGCGTGAAGGTTTTGAATTCACGCGACCCGGCATTATCGGCCGGTGCGCGGTAAAGGATGTCGACCGTGGTGTAATCGGTGTCCGATGCCTGATTGTTCATATATTCACGGTAGCCCGTGATTGATGTCAGGGTAGCACCCCCCAGATCGTAATTTACTTCGAAGGCTACACCGTAATCTTTGGTCTGGCCCTCGTAAGAACGACCCGCAGTGGGGTAGATGTTACGACTGAACTGGTCCTGATTGAGCGCGGCGGGATTTTGGCCCAGCGCCAGCAAGACCGGAATGATTGGGTTGCCGGTGCTGGTCAGCGCCGGTGCGCCGGGCAGAGGAACAGCGAATGGGTTGAGGCCGGGCGAAACCCGTGCCAGCGGCGCGAATTCCGGCTGTATGAAGACTGCGGCGCAGCAGGCCTCGTCCTTGTTCGAATAATCAACCGTCAGGTTTATATCGAGCGCGTCACTCGGCTCGAACAGCAACTTGCCGCGCAGCAGATAACGGTCACGGTTATTTACATCGGTGCCGTTGGTGACGTCGGTGTAGAAGCCGTCCCGCTTGAAATAAACGCCGTCGAAACGGGCAGCGATATTTTCCGAAACGGGGCCGGTCAGGCCGCCTTCAATCCGCATCGCATCATAATTGCCGTAGCTAAGCGCGCCGTAGCCGCCAAATGTGAACTTTGGCTTGGCTGTGTAGATGCTGATCAGGCCGGCCGACGCGTTACGCCCGCCGAGCGTGCCCTGCGGGCCGCGAAGAATTTCGATCCGGTCGATCGGGCCAAGCTCGCTAAGTGCGTTGCCGCTGCGCGAACGGTACACGCCGTCAACGAACACTGCGACGGAGCTTTCCAGGCCGGCATTGTCACCAACTGTACCGATCCCGCGGATACGGGCCGAACCATTGGCTTCGTTACCGGTCGAAGAAACCAGCAATGACGGTGCGACCTGGTTCAGCTCGCGAATGTCGTTCGCGCCGGATTTCTGGAGGAGGTCACCCGAAACGGCGGAAATTGCCACAGGAACATCGGACAATTGCTGTTCACGGCCCTGAGCGGTCACCACGATTATTGTGGAATCGTCAAACTCCCGGTCATTGGCAGTTGGCTGTTCTTGCGCAAAAGCCGGCATGGCCGCCATCGAGGCGATCGTCACACAAGCGAGGGAAGTCGTCGCACGTAAAGCGAATTTCATCATCTTCATCTCCCAAAACATTATTTTCTTATTAGTCGC
>JBBKWK010000244.1:0-2914 GCA_037968915.1 Pontixanthobacter sp. | reverse complement strand
TCGGCGAAACAGCCAACGTGGACCGGCGCGAGATCGGCCAGCGCCTTCAGCAAATGATGCGACCGGATTTTGTCCCCGCGATCAGGCAGGAACGGAATGCGATGTGCCAGAAACAGGATTTCGCCCATCAGGCGAGCCCTTTGGCGATCACCGGTCCCAAGCGGTTGGCGATGCACAGCGGCAAACGTTTCCACAGGTCGATCTTGGCAGAATAGGCGTCGCTGGTAGGATCTATGTTACGCTTTTGCGCACCCGACGCGGCCCAGCTGGCATAGGCCAGCGGCTGCGGTTCGAAGCCCCAATTCTTCTTGTAATTATAGGGTCCACTGCCGGTCTTCGAGCGGCCAAAGTCGAACCGGGTGCAACCGCGCCGCTGTGCATGCAACATCAGTTGAAAATACATCACTTCATTGGCGCGCAAATGCCGCGCAGCAAAGGTGCCGCCGCCCCAATAGGGCATCACTGCGCCGTCATGATAAAGCGACAAAACACTCGCCACCGGTACGCCCTCGCTACGGACAGTGAGAATATCGGCATCGTCCCCAAACGCATCGAGTACTGCGTCAAACAGACTGCGCGGAAATACCGGCGTGCCCAGATTGCGCACGCTTTCGGCATAGATTGCATAATGCCCCGCCCGGTCCGCATCGCTCGACCCCGTTTCAGCGGTCAGTTCAAGCTTCAGGCCTTTGCGAATTTCGGCGCGCTGTTTGCGAGGAATGGCCAACAATTGGGATTCCTCGTCCGCCGCCAGATCGGTTACGAACCCGCAATGGCTCGTGGTGGTGATATCCCAGTCTTGTGGCAATGAACCACCGCGTAGTTCCACACTCGAGCAGGATGCGCGCGCAGCCAATTCCTCGGCATGATGGCACAGCGCCAGTGCGGTACGATAGCTTTCCGCCAAGGGCCCTCCGCCCACGGCAAACCCGCTCGAGACCAAGGCACGTCCAAAAAGCGGAGAATGAACCTCTGTTAGCGGGAGCCAGCCGTTAATCTGTCCGGCTTTCTCTGCCACCAGACCGGTCGCCCGCTGGCCGGTGCCGAGTTCTACCGCGCGCAACCATGTGGGCCGGTGAAACGGGGTTCCGCCAATCCGCTCGACAAAGGCTTCGATGCGCGCAAATTCCCCCGGATCACGCATATCGGCGGCCGCGATGGTTTCCACCGACAAGGGAAAGGGCGCGTTCAAGCGGCTAACTCGTCCGGGCTTTCGGCACTATTTTCCGGCGCTTCCTCAAGCACCAGACCCGGTGCGGATATTGCTTGACGATGCGCGAGAGAGTCCATCCGTCCCCAGCTGAATTCATGGACCAATCCGCGCAGCTTCGGCGCCATCTTGTGCAAATTTGTGTAGTGGCGCAGCTTTGATTTCATCGGGGCATTGGGCACGCGCGGTTGGTCGGGATCGATTTCCCATGGATGAAAATAAAACACCGCCGGGCGCTCGTCCACGCGGTTGACCTGGCGGATTGCCCAACGCGAAAACGCATAGGGCAAAACGCGGAAAAACCCGCCGCCGCCCGCAGCCATCCGCTTGCCGCCAAGCATTGCCGTGGTCACCGGAATTTCCACGAGATCGGACCATGGCAGCGGCTTGAATGCAAATCGCGGTGCCTCGCGCCAGCCATAGTGGTCATGCGCGACCGGAGCCACGCTGGAGGAATAGGCATAGCCTTGGTCCGCCAGTTCCATATAGGCCCACGGCGTGCGCTGATCGATCGAAAAACTGGGCGCGCGGTAACCGATTATCGGAACACCGCCCGCATCCTCCAGAATTTTGCGGGCCTTGCGGATATCATCGCCGAATTCACGCCGCGTGAAATTGAATACCCGGGCATGATCATATCCGTGGCTGGCCAGTTCGTGTCCGTTTTCGACGATCCGGCGCATCAGCGGTCCATGCCGTTTGGCGACCCAACCGAGCGTGAAAAATGTAGCTTTGACGTCTGCCTCGGCAAACAGGTCGAGAATGCGCAGGACATTGTCCTCCACACGCTGCGACAAACCGTCCCAATCGTCACGATCGATAACATTTTCGAACGCACCAACCTGAAACCAGTCTTCCACATCGACAGACAGCCCGTTCATTATGGGGCTACTGATTTTCGTAAGTTTGGATGTGTTTGGCGGTTCAGCCATAGGGTGTCCTACCTCAAGCTGCTTCGCGCGGTTTTTCGCCGCTTTCGATCCATTCAATCAGCATGGTCAGAACATGGCGCACGGTGCGTTCCTGTTCTTCCAACCGCGCCTGCATGGCGTCCAGTTTAGCCTCGGTTTCAGCATCAAATTGCCTGGTATCCTGGGCCGAGTGTTCGCCGCGGTCCGCGCCAGCCAGTTCAATCACGGCTTGCTGCAATTCAGCAATTTGCGCGTCGCGTTCGGCCAGCATTTCGACAAAGGCTGCCAATTGATCGCCTTGGACTGTGTCCGATGCGCGGGCGGCATGCTTGACTGGACCAGAAGCGGGAATTGACAGGACTTCGGCCGCGGTATCCGGTTCAACTTTTGTGAACGCATTATCGCTGACCATTTCTTCCATTACCGATGTCAGCATCGCATCATCGATCCGCGTGCGCTGCTCCACCGCGCCCAGCAGCAACAGCCGCGTTGCCACTTGGTTTACCCGGCGCGGGATGCCGCAGGTCGCGCTATGGATTTCAGCAAACAAACCGTCCTCGAATTCGGGATTGCCAGCCCAGCCAACACATTCCAGCCTGTGCCTGATATAAGGTTCGACCTCGCCCGGCTCCATTGCTTCCAAATGATGGGATGCGATCACGCGTTGGCGCAATTGCTCAAGATCGGCGTGCTCCGCCAGAACCTTTCTGAATTCCGGCTGGCCCAGCAGCAGCAATTGCAGCAGTGGATGCGCGCCCAGTTGGAAGTTGGACAGCATGCGCAATTCTTCCAG
>JBBKWK010000243.1:0-6678 GCA_037968915.1 Pontixanthobacter sp. | reverse complement strand
GCTTCACAGGGCGGCTGGCGATCCATCCAGCGCAGGTTGCCGGGATCAACGAATGTTTCACTCCATCGCCTGACGAAGTCACCCACGCACGGCGGGTGCTTGATGCGTTTGCGGCCAATTCCGGGGCCGGTACGGTTGGTCTTGATGGCAAAATGATCGACATTCCGCATCAGAAACAGGCTCACCGGGTACTTGCCCAAGCGAAGGCGTTTGGTCTCAAGGTTTGATCAATAGACCACTACGCTGCGGATGCTTTTTCCTGCGTGCATCAGGTCAAAACCCTGGTTGATTTCGTCCAGCGAGAGCGTGTGGGTGATCATCGGGTCGATCTGGATTTTGCCCTGCATATACCAGTCGATTATTTTGGGAACGTCGGTCCGTCCCTTGGCCCCGCCAAACGCGGTGCCGCGCCAATTACGGCCGGTGACCAGCTGGAACGGACGCGTTTCGATGGTCTTGCCGGCTTCCGCCACGCCGATGATGATGCTGGTGCCCCAGCCTTTGTGGCAGCATTCTAGCGCCTGACGCATGACATCGGTATTGCCGGTGCAGTCGAAGCTGTAATCCGCGCCGCCATCGAGCATATTGACGAGGTGCGCCACAACATCACCAACATCTTTGGGATTTACAAAGTCGGTCATCCCGAATCTCCGGCCCCATTCCTCTCGGTCGGGGTTGATGTCGACGCCGACGATCCGGTCCGCACCGGCCATCCTTGCGCCTTGCAAGACATTAAGACCAATCCCGCCAAGGCCGAAGACCACCACATTGTCACCCGGTTTGACCTGCGCGGTGTTTACCACTGCTCCAACACCAGTGGTCACACCGCAACCGACATAGCAGCTCGAATTGAACGGCGCGTCCTTGCGGATTTTTGCGACCGCGATTTCGGGCAAAACGGTGAAATTGGAGAAGGTGGAGCAGCCCATATAATGGAAGATCGTCTCGCCTTTGTAGGAGAAGCGGCTGGTTCCATCGGGCATCAGGCCCTTGCCCTGCGTCTCGCGGATCGCAGAGCATAGATTGGTCTTGCCGGACAGACACATTTTGCACTGACGGCATTCGGGCGTGTAGAGCGGGATGACATGATCGCCTTGCTTTACGCTGGTCACCCCAGAACCCACTTCGCGGACAATCCCAGCGCCTTCATGGCCAAGCACCGAGGGGAACAGGCCCTCGCTGTCGAGGCCGTCGAGCGTGTAGGCGTCGGTGTGACAAATCCCGGTCGCCATGATTTCAACCAGCACCTCGCCAGCCTTGGGGCCTTCAAGGTCAAGCTCGACAATTTCGAGTGGCTTCTTGGCTTCAAAAGCGACTGCGGCGCGAGTTTTCATGGGAATCTCCGAAATTGAATTTGGTGGACCTTAGTGCACTCACAAATCTGTGTTAATAGCCGTGTTTCGCAATGCACTATCCTGCAGCGCTGATGGCGCGTGATTGTTTTGGTCAGTAATCGCCAACAAATTTGCGACGACTGCAGCCTTAATGATTACGCACGCTGCTTGCGCCTTTGACGCGGCGAGTTTTGCCAAAACTAGTTGGTTCAGCAGCAGGGGCAATCGAACGATGGGAAATGCTCGACGATCACAGAGGCGGCAGCCTGAGCCATAAGCTGGGAACAAGCGAGGGCGGTTGATACTCTCCAGGTTTCGGGCTAATTCTGATCGGCGCAATCAGTGCTGATAATGCGCAAAGATGTCGGCATCATTTTGATATCTCCCGGGTATAAAGACGTTTGGCAGACAGCAATAATGCAGGTAAGCATTGGCCAAGGCTCGTCGCTAATTTGGACGCGAGCGTCAGTTCGAATGCAACAAAGAGGCTTTATATAATGCGTAAGATCGTTCTCGCCGCCGCCTTGGCTGGCACTACCCTGACGTTGAGTGCTTGTTCGCAAAATTCTGGTGACGCGGTCGATGGATCTGAAGACAGCGCCATCGCGGAGTCCGGCAACGATGCCGCGGCTGCTAACAATTCAGGTGGGACTATTCTCGACGCAAATTCCGCTACAGCCGAGCAACTGGCCGCTGCAGACGGAGTATCCCCCACGCTAGCGGAAGCGGTTATAGCAGGGCAGCCTTACGCGACGGTGGTGGACTTGAATGCCCAGCTTCTTAAAACACTGTCGAAGGACGAGGCGACTGCCGTGCTTGCCTACTTGTTCGTTCCAGTCAAGCTCAACAGCGCCAGCCGTGAAGAAATCGCGCTCATTCCTGGCATGTCCAGTCGCATGGTTGGCGAGTTCCTCGAATACCGGCCGTATGAAGACATGAACGAGTTCAATCGCGAAATCGGCAAGTATGTCGATGAAGCCGAAGTCGCGCGGCTACGGAGTTACGTTACTCTCTGACGGGCCTTTAACCCTATCCGGGCGAGTTCAATTGCGGCTAGCATCCCAATATAGACATAGGCGATAGTCGGATCAAATGCTGCCAAAACCGCGTGGAGCAAGGTCAGGATAGCGGCCGGATAAACGAGCCGGTGTAGCCGTTTCCATGCTCGCTTCAACGCTCGGACCGAAATATCATTGGACGTTGCCGCGAGCGGCACGAACAGCGCCAGCGCGAGCCAACCGACGAGGATTTCAGGGATGCTCAATTCAGCCAGTATCGCATCGAGCGACGCCTTGTCAGACAAGTAGATAATGGTGTGGAACGAGGCGTAGGCGAAACTTGCTACCCCAAAATCTCGTCTGCGCCGCAACAGCCATGTTGTCCAGCCTCGCCCGCTAAACATAAGTCGCATTGGGGTAACGGTGAGGGTGAGCAACAGCAGCCACACCGCCCAGTCCCCGCTGTCGCCAATGGCATTACCGTAACCATAGACCATCGGAGTAGTGGCCCAGCGGTACAGGATCCATACTCCGGGCACAGCCAAGATCAGCCAGAGCGGCGGGCGGGAATTTATGATGGCTTTCATTTATATTGCAGTGACTACACAATAAGCGCGCTAAATCTATCGAATTGCTCGCCGCAGGCTGGGTGAACCACCGCATTGCCGCTGGGATGTAGTTTTACCGGTCCGAATTGCGTGCAGATCTGGGTCGATTGACGAAGCTATTCCACTGCTGATTTGGACGTGATGACGCAAGAGCGAGCGGGCTTCCAGAGTGACATCGAGCAGTTTCCAAGATCGAAATTGGCGTCGAGCCTAATCCCATGCTTGGTGTTCAAAGATGCAGATTGCCTACACAGCAGGTCAGTTGATCGTCTCATCCATTTTGGAGGTTTATTCGTCTAAAACTGCTCTGCTCGGTTGGATTTCCTCTCGTTTGCGGCCGTTCAACTGCTGCTCTGACCGAGTTATCAAATAGCCATTTATAGCCCCAATTAATGCCTGACTGGGTTCAAGGAAGGTAAGCCGATCATCATGTTCCGAAATGGTTCTGATTATAAGGCCATCCGCCTCCAACTTCGCGATATACCGAAGCGCAGTCGTGCTTGGGACATGGCTAGCGAAACAAGCGCTGGTCACTGATAATTTCCTGCCGCGCTGATGATTACAATACAGATCAAGGCACAGATCCCAAAAGGGTTCGCCAAACAGCTGGTTTTGCAAAAACTTGTTGCGCAGCCGCCGATCGGAATACAGGTTTTCCGCCTCCTGCATGAGGAAATCGTCAGTTATTTCATCTGCCACTTCCATAAGTCCAGAATGCTGAGACGGGCGGTCGCGGGTTGATCCGGCCTTTTCTTCAAGTGAAACGGCAAGGTCATTTAGTCTTTCAACTTCTGCGCGAATCGTTGCAGCTGCGGCGGCCAGATCATCCTTGATCATAAGCTCGCCCCGTTTTTGATACTGTAAATCACCTGACGGGTGACCACCAAATGATCCAACAGGGTAATTTCGATCGGACTTAGGAATTGGCGTAGATCGTCAGTCGCTTGAATATCTGATTGGCTTGGAGTCGGGTCGTTTGAAGGGTGATTGTGGGCAAGCAAGATACCGCTTGCACCAAGGTCAATCGCCCGTTTGACCAATATTCGTACTGGAATGAGGGCCTGACCAACGTGGCCGCGGCAAATGATTTCATCGTGCAGATAGCGACTTTGTTGATCGACGAAGATTGCCAGCAGTCTCTCGTCACTGTGGACCGCCAGCTGCAATCTCAAATACTCGCCCAATTTCGGATCGCCCGGGCTCACCGCCGTGGCACAGAAAGATTCTTTGAGGGCCAGTGCAATGAGCGAACGCGCAGCAATGATAACCGCGCGTGCCCGCAATTCGGCTTCATCGCCTTCGTCCGTTTCGTGAAGTTCGGCGGAAACCACTCCGCCTATCGTGCCATAGCGATCAAGAAGCCCTTCAGCGATTGCCCTTGCCTTCGCTCCCACTATCGGAGTCAGGAGGTTCTCCAGGATCTGTACTGGCCGTATTGGTTCGACCGGCGGTGATGCAGAAGAATGCCGCAACACAGCGTTACAATCATGCAATAGGAGGGCGCGAGGGTCAAAAGCGCGTATGCCTGCCCTTGGATATCCCCCGCCATCTCGCGCACAAGATGGGTCAGGAGTGCGAAAAGTTGAAAGGAAGCTAGCCATAGGGGGTATTTCCTGTTGGCCTGTAGCGCCAGCGCAAGAAACGCCGCAAATGCCAGGCCATCCATAATCGCGTGTCCGAGGTCAATTTCCGAAAGAGTCACACCTGCGCCGAAAATTTCATGGTAGAAAAATTCGGAAATGACCTGAAATACAAGCACCGCTGCAGCAACGCGTTCCGGCGCCGCTCCCCACCGAAGCGCAGCAAATAGCAATCCGAGAATTGCTGCATACTGCAGAATATATCTGGCTTCGGCGAGGGTAGTGGCCATTCTCCAGCAGTTGCTGCTGCCAATCAGATGGTCAAGCTTCGACTGCCATTTCTAAGCTTGCACCGACCGGATCGGCTTCTGAAAAGCCCGATTCGGGCGATGGATGCTCGACATTCATCAGGATCGCCAATTTCGATAGCTCGTCATGGGTGCGGAACAGATCGGTGGATGCGGCGAGGATTTGCTGTTCAGCGCGCGCGAGGCGCAGCAGGGCCTTCTGCCCGATATGAGGTGCGAGTTCGGGGTTTGAACGCGCGGCGACCAATTTGGTCTTGAGCATAGCGAGCGAAATCATCATCTCGTCAGCCTGCGCCTCGGTTTGCCGCATCATTGTGCGAATTACGCTAGCATCTTGTGCAATATGTGTGGTCATTAAAGATCTCCGCGAGCCGCATGGCTCTAGCATGCGGATCAAATTTGGGCGACGGAGGCGACCTGCCTATCTTCCAACACACCGCTCAGGCTTTGAAGCGCGGTGAGCGCAAGCGTCACCGCGGCAAAGATTGCCAAGACTATCTTGGCAATCGTAACCAGGCGGGGCAGGAGGCCATGCGGGCCATCGAGCTCCTCCGGGACAACCGACGGTTCATGCTGTGTAGCCCACGGGGCCTCGACCATTGCGGTCATTGTATCGTTCAGCAGGAAACTGTTTCGGTGATCCCTGTCGGCCTTTTCCGGGATATGCGCGGTGTGGTGCACCCGATTTTTTGGACCCGTATCGTCTATAGGGGTAGTGCGGGCACCGTCTTCCGGGGCATTTTTTTCCGCGCTGTTGGCATGATAGCCTTGGAGACCGTAATATATCTCCATGAGCTCCTGCGTGCTTGCGGCGCCGAGTTTTTGTTTTGCCGCGCGAATATGCTCATTCACAGTTGAAGGTGAGATCATGCGATCGGCAGCAATTTTCTTGATTGGCGTGCGCAGAAACAAAGCGTGCAAAATGGCGCGCTGCTTTTCAGTAAGGCGATCCATCGTTGGAGATCCGCTCGACTTCATTACAAACCCTTTAGGTTGGAAATCATGGCGCCCTCCTACCATGGAACCATTCACAGGTAAATTTGCACTTGCGCTAAGCCAAATCTCATGATTTTTGTGAGGTCTAGATTTGATTGACGCTCTTATCGACTTGGGTCTGCCAGACATCGATCGCGTCATGAACTTCGAACGCGGCTATAGACTGGCGCAATAGAACTGGTCCGTCCAAAAAATTCGGCCTACCTCTGGTATTATACGTATATTTCCCGGGGAGAGATTACATTCAAGCAGCCGGCTGCCCTGTTCTCTCATCCAGACATTCCGTTTTTGCCCCTCGACTGGATCTTTCATCGATCTGGCAGCCTAAGCAATTTGGAATAGTCAGAGGAGAGAAAGCGAGCGCTTGAACATTAGTGATATTACAGTTGTTATCGCAAAGTGTCGCAAGGCTTCTGGGGGCGGTACCAAGCATCCCGATGTTGCTTGTTCCTCGCTTTACAACCTGCGGACCGGCGAGACCTCAGCCTCGCCCGATACTCACATATTCGAACCCCGCATCGCGCATATCGTCTGGCTGGTAGATATTGCGCAGGTCGACCAGAACGGGCGCTCTGGCGAGCGATTTTATGCGCGCGAAATCCAACGCGCGGAAAACGTCCCACTCGGTGACGATTGCAATCGCGTCCGCACCCTTGATCGCTTCATAGGGATCGGATTTCATCGCGACACCGGGCATCAAGGGTGCGGCCAGCTCCATCCCCTCGGGATCATATGCAGTGACTTCGACACCGCCATCCTGCAGCGCCTGAGCGATGGCGATGGCCGGGCTGTCGCGCATGTCATCAGTGTTGGGCTTGAAGGTCAGGCCGAGCAGCGCGACCTTTTTGCCGCGC
>JBBKWK010000242.1:0-5361 GCA_037968915.1 Pontixanthobacter sp. | reverse complement strand
ATGCTAACGCCCGAGGAGATCGCATGGTGGAACGATTATCATGCGCAGGTCCGCAATATACTGCTGCCGCAGTTGGACGGGCTGGAGCACGAAGGCGTGCGCGCATGGGTCGAGGCAGGTTGCCAGCCGCTGTAACGCGCAAACTTGTCGGCCCAATCTTGTTCTGGTAATGTTCCGATAGACGCGAGTCGTTCCCTGCTGGCTGATGGAGGATTTGAACCATGATCGGATATGTAACTGTCGGCACTAACGACCTGCCGCGTGCTGCCAAATTCTATGATGCGCTTGCCGCTGAAATGGGTGTTGGCCGGATGATGGATTTCGATACGTTCATTGCCTGGGGCAAAGCTGGCGGCGCACCCGGTATTGCCGCAACCAAGCCATTTGACGGCGAAGCAGCCACAGTGGGTAACGGCGGGATGGTGGCGCTGGAAGCAGACAGCAAGGAACAGGTCCAGCGGTTGTATGACCTCGCCATGGCCAATGGCGGCAGCGACGAAGGCGCACCGGGGCCGCGCGGCGACGATGGCTTCTACGCCGCCTATTTCCGCGATCCCGATGGCAACAAGCTCAACGTCTTTCTGATGACCGGTTCGTGACGGGCGCATGACAGACGGGGCGCCCGATTTGCATGACAATTGGGTCCACCTGGGTTTGGGCGCCAGCGCCGAGACCCAGCTGCCCTTTACCGGCATGGAATGGTACGGCGATTACAGCGCCCGCAATGCCAGCGATGGCGCGGAGGGGCGGCTGGTTAGCATGCACCGTTTCACAAGCGATTGGGACGTGTGGGAGATGCATCCGGTAGGCAGCGAAATGGTTCTGTGTACTGCGGGCGCGATCAGTCTGGTGCAGGAAGTGGACGGCCAGCAGGTTCGGACAGAACTGCACCCGGGCCAATATGCGATCAATCCTCCCGGTGTGTGGCATACAGCCGATGTTGCTGATCATGCGGAAGCGGTCTTCATTACCGCCGGCGAAGGCACCGAGCACCGCCCGCGTTAGCGGCCTCGCGGCAACATCTGAAAATTGCTCGCTATTTTTCCCGCAGATGAACGGCCATCCGATCCTGCGACAATCTGCGACAAATATCCTCTACGCCGGTATAATGCTGCGACAATCAGGGCCTAGAAGCTTATTTGTGAGTTGCGGCGGTGCCACCAAGGTTCCCTTCCCCTCCTGGGCCGCCCGAACGGGTGCCCCGCAGCTCTTTTGATCAATTTCAGGAGTACAATATTATGGCTAAATTCAATTTTTCCCGCCCGAAAACCCTGGCAATTTCGGCAGCAGCTGTTCTCGCACTTGGCGCAGGCAGTGTCGCCTATGCTGTTCAGGACAATGGCAAGCGCGGCCCCGACGCAGACGGCAACGGCGTCGTGACCAAGGCAGAGGCTACCACCCACGCAGCAGCGATGTTTACCCGGATGGATGTCAATCAGGACGGCATGATCAATGCCGTCGACCGCGAAGCCCGGCGGGCACAAAAATTCGCAGAAATGGATACCGACGGCAGCGGCGAAGTGTCGCTTGCTGAAATGACGGCGGCCCGCGAGGCGCGCATGGAAAAGCGCAGCGAAATGCGCGGCAACCGTGGTGAACGCGGAGAAATGCAGGGCAAGCGCGGCGGCAAACGTGGCGAGCACGGCATGAGAGGCGGCAAGCGCGGCGCCAAGAACGGTGGGCATATGGGCCGCATGATGCAAGCCGACTCCAATGGCGATCAATCAATCAGCCGCGCCGAATTCGACTCCTCAATGCAGGCCCGGTTCGCCAAGGCTGATGCCAACAATGATGGCAGCATCACTGACGCCGAGAAAAAGGCAGCTCGCGAAGCAATGCGCGCTGATCGCAAGGCGAAGCGTCAGAATGCCAAAGCTGCTAATGACGGCGGAAATTGAGCATCGCTTGATTGCCCCACACAACCGCGTAGGCGGAAACGCGATATGATCGAAGACACGCCTACCCGACTGTTACTCGTCGATGACGAGACTGTCCTGCGCGAACCTCTGGCCGAGTATCTCACTCGCCAGGGGTTCGTCGTGCAGGAGGCCGAAAGCGCAGCCGTCGCACGTAGCAAGCTGGCTGAATTCACCCCCGATCTGGTGCTGCTCGACATCATGATGCCGGGCGAGGGCGGCCTGTCGCTGTGCCGCCACTTGATCGAAAGCCGCGATCTTCCGGTTATCCTGCTGACCGCAAAGACAGAACCGACCGACCGGATTATCGGGTTGGAGATCGGCGCCGACGATTATGTCATCAAACCTTTCGAGCCGCGTGAATTGGTGGCCCGGATCCGCTCGGTCCTGCGCCGCGCCCAGCGCGCCCCCGCACCGGCCGAAGAAATCGCGCTCTACACATTCGAGGGCTGGACGCTGGACCCGCTGAAACGCAAATTGATCGACCGCGAAGGCGCGATGATTGCGATTTCGACAGCGGAATTCCGCCTGCTGCGCGCATTCCTCGATCATCCGCGACAGGTGCTCGACCGCGACCGGCTGCTGGACATGGTGCAAGGGCGTGAAGCGCATATGTTCGACCGCGCAGTTGATAATCAGGTCAGCCGCCTGCGCCGCAAGATCGAAGTTGATACGCGTAACCCCGAAATCATTCAGACCGTGCGCGGCGGCGGCTACCGGCTGGCCGCAGATGTTCGCCGCAGCGCCGCCGACGCCGCCAAATAGTGAACCTCCCGAAAATCCGCTTGTGGCCAAGAAGCCTGCTCGGCCAAATGCTGCTGGCATTGGCGCTTGCGTTGCTGGTGGCGCAATCAATCTCCGCTGTTCTGTTGTACCAGGCGTCCGAAAACCGCCGTGAGGAGGCTTTGCTCAATGCGGCAGCCTTTCGCATGTTGAGCACCCCCAGGCCGGAACGGGATCGGGCCGAAAACCGTGGGCGCCGCAGAAATGGCGGAGAGCGGGCAGAACGTAATGGGCGCGGCAGGGGACAGGGGAGGCAATTCATCCAAGGATTGCCCGTGGCAATACGTCTCGAACAGACCCTTGAATCGCCGTTGCTGGCCGGCGAAATTCGCAACTCTGAACGAGAGGAGAGGTTGCAGGGAATTCTGCAAGATCAAGGCATCGCGGTTGACGAGGTGGTGATTGTTAGCCGGCCGTTGTCACTCGATCCGTTGACACGCAACCGGGATCGTCTGCGCCAACGTGTAGCGCAGTCATTGGGGCCCCGCACACAGCTGATGGTGGCCGCGGCGAAGATCCCCGGGCGCGAAGGTTGGACAGTCGCCCGGGTTGCTGAACCGCCGCGCCAACGCGGCACAATGCGCACCATCGTGGTCCAGACTTTGCTGATTTTTCTGTTTCTGTTTGCGCTGCAATTCCTGCTGTTACGCCGGATTACCAAGCCTTTGCACATCCTGACCGGGCGCACCGAACGCTTTGCCAAAACCCAAGATCCGTCAGAGCCGCTGCCGCCCGAGGGGCCGGACGACATCCGCCGCCTGATCACGGCGCATAATGCGATGGAGGCCCGGATCGGGGCGCTGCTGGACGAAAAAGACGTAATGCTGGGCGCGATCGGGCATGACCTCAAAACCCCGCTAGCTGCACTGCGCGTGCGGATCGAAAGCGTCGATAATGACCATGAGCGCGGGCGGATGGCTGCGAGTATCGAAGACATTACCCGCTCACTCGACGATATTCTGTCGCTCGCCCGCGTTGGGCGCGTCAGCGAGCCGCCTGAACGCGCCGAATTGTCCGCGCTGACTGCATCGGTGGTCGAAGAATTCGAGGATATGGGTCAGCCGGTTACGCTGTCAGTCGCGCCGGGGCCGACCAACCGCATCGTCCATCCGGTTCACGTTACGTGGCTGCGCCGCGCCCTGCGAAATCTGATTAGTAATGCTGTGCGCTATGGCGGCGCGGCTGAGGTATCGCTACATAAGTTGGGTTCGGCGATTGTCCTGCGGGTGGAGGACAATGGACCCGGCATTCCCGCCGATCGTATTGAGGCGATGCTGGAACCGTTCACCCGGGGCGAAGCTTCACGCAACCGCGATACTGGCGGCGCGGGTCTGGGTCTTACGTTGGCACGCGCAATTACCGAACAGCACGGAGGGCGACTGGAATTGTCCAACCGTAAAGAAGGCGGCCTTCGGGCAGATATCATCCTGCCCAAACCGCTTTAGCGCATTAGCCCGCCGATCAGATTGCGGGCAAAACGGCCAAGCCCCGGAATGCCTACTGCCTTGCCAATTTCAGTCGCGACCGTTCCACCTGCAGAGCTGGCGGCACTGGCGGTGGGGTTCGCGCGGCTTTTCTTGCCGCTTAATTTCGCGGCCAGAATCGAACCGGCGCTGGCGGCAGCGGCGCTGGCGGCCGCTTTGGCCACCTTGCCGCTGAGACCGTCCCAGATGCTGGTCGATTTGCGTTCCCGCTTGGCCACTTCGTCGCGTCCTTTTTCTTCCACTTCTTCGGCGGTTGCCGCAGCATCAGCCATTTTCTGGGCAATCACCTCGGAGGCACTTTCGCGGTCTATCTCCGTGTCGTATTTTCCTTCAACCGGAGAAATCGACTGCATGATTGCGCGTTCCTTGGCCGTGACCGGCCCAAGCCGTGAGCGCGGCGGCTTGATCAACGTGCGCTGCACGATGCCGGGTGCGCCGTCCTCCATCAGGGTGGACACCAACGCTTCACCCGTTTTCAACTCGGTGATCGCGGTTTCGACATCAAGGTCAGGATTGATCCGGAAGGTGTCGGCAGCCGCGCGGATTGCCTTCTGGTCCTTCGGCGTAAATGCGCGCAGGGCGTGCTGCACCCGGTTGCCCAATTGTCCGGCCACTTCTTCAGGAATGTCGATTGGGTTCTGGGTTACGAAAAACACCCCCACACCCTTGGACCGGATCAAGCGAACCACCTGTTCGATCTTGTCTTCCAGCGCCTTGGGCGCATCGTCGAACAACAAATGCGCCTCGTCGAAGAAGAACACCAGTTTGGGTTTTTCCGGATCGCCAACTTCGGGCAGGGTCTCGAACAATTCGGCTAGCAGCCACAACAGGAAGGTCGCGTAAAGTTTCGGGCTGCGCATCAATTTGTCCGCCGCCAGCACATTGATATAGCCACGGCCCTGTTCGTCCAACCTGATAAAGTCGGCTATCTCGAGTGCTGGTTCACCGAAAAACTGGCCTGCGCCCTGGCTGTCGAGGCTTAATAATTGCCTCTGGATCGCGCCGATGCTGGATTTCGAGACATTGCCATACTTGGCGGTCAATTCCTTGGCATGTTCCGAGGTGTAGATCAGCATTGTCTGCAAATCTTCCAGATCAAGCAGCAACATCCCTTCGTCATCGGCGAAGCGGAAGACGATGTTCAACACGCCTTCCTGCGTGTCATTGAGATCGAGCAG
>JBBKWK010000241.1:0-7398 GCA_037968915.1 Pontixanthobacter sp. | reverse complement strand
TGGAATATCAAGGGCGGTGATTCCATTGATGCCATCCCAACCGATTGCGGTCCAATCGGCGTGCTGATTTGTTATGACAGCGAATTCCCGGAACTCGCTCGCCGTCTGGTCGACGAGGGCGCGCGGATTATCTTTGTGCCATTCTGCACCGACAGCCGCCAAGGCTATATGCGTGTCCGTTATTGCGCGCAGGCGCGAGCGATTGAAAACCAATGTTTCGTGGTCATGAGCGGCAATGTGGGCAATCTGCCCAATGTGGCCAATATGGACATTCAATATGCCCAAAGTTGCATTCTGACACCGTGCGATTTTCCCTTCGCCCGCGATGGGATCGCTGCAGAGGCAAGCGAAAACGTGGAAACGCTAACCATCAGCGACGTCAATTTGGCTGACCTCAGCTGGGCGCGTGCGGAAGGTACGGTTCAAAATCTCGCCGATCGGCGTTTCGACCTTTATCGCATCGCATGGGACAAACGGGCTGCTACAAATCCGGAGCAATATCGGATCGGCGCCGATCAGGACACTTCAGTTTCCGCGCCCAAAGGGCCGCATAGTCCAGGCGGCGGTTAGTCATCCAAATTTAGCCGGGCAATTCAAGTCGCGTGACAAGCGCGCAAAGCCTGCCATAGAAGGCCCTTATGGCAGGCGATATCTCCTCTCCGATGTTGTCCGATGCGCTGGTTATCCTCGGCGCGGCGGGCATAGTGATCCCCGTTTTCACGCGCTTCCGGATAACGCCAGTTATCGGGTTCATCCTGATCGGCATTCTGGTTGGCCCATTCGGCCTCGGCAAACTGGTCTACAGTTATCCGCTGCTGGAACATATTACGATTACCGATCCCGAGGCGCTTGAACCTTTTGCGGAATTCGGGATCATCCTGCTGCTGTTCGCGATCGGTTTGGAATTATCGTTCAAGCGCCTGTGGACGATGCGCAAACTGGTTTTTGGTCTGGGCGCGCTCGAGCTCCTCATTATTGGCGGTATGCTGGCCATTTTCCTGTCGATGATGGGCCAATATTGGACCGGTGCCCTGGGGCTGGGCCTTGCCCTCGCCCTATCTTCGACAGCCATTGTTTTACCAATTGCCGGCACGACCAGCCCGGTCGGCCGCGCAGCCCTGTCGATGCTGCTGTTCGAAGACATCGCCATCGTACCAATCATTTTTATGCTGGGCGCGATGGCGCCCTATGCACAAAGCGATGGTTGGGAAGGCCTGCTCGACACACTCTGGCTGGGCGGATTGGTGGTTGTGGCACTGTTAGTCCTTGGGCGTATTGCCCTGCCCCGCCTGTTTGCTCAGGCAGCCCGGACGAAAAGCCCGGAACTATTCCTCGCTGCTAGCCTATTGGTGGTAATTGGCTCCAGCCTCGCGACCGCAGCTGTCGGGCTGTCCCCCATCGTTGGTGCCTTAATCGCAGGCCTGCTGATTGCGGAGACCGAATATCACGGCGAAGTCGAATCGATCATGGAGCCCTTTAAGGGACTCGCCTTGGGCGTATTCCTGATCACAGTGGGTATGAGCATTGATGTCACCACAATCTGGGACAATCTTGGCCCTATCGCTTTGGCTGTGGTGTTGGTGCTGACCTTCAAAGCATTGGTCACCGGCTTGCTCCTTCGCATGATGGGTGCACGGCGTAGCACTGCTACAGAAACCGGCATTTTGATGGCCAGCCCGTCAGAAACCACTTTGATCGTTCTTGCCGCCGCGAGTTCGGCATTGCTGATCCAGCCCGGAACGGCGCAATTTTGGCAGATCGTGACCGCTATCGGCCTGACGGTCACTCCGCTCCTCGCCCGGCTCGGGCGGGTCGTTGCCAGGCGGGTGGAGCCAGCCCCCGAATTACCACCGGAAGATCGCGATACACCTCGGGTGATTATCATCGGCGCTGGCCGCGTTGGCCGGTTGGTTGCACAAATGCTGACCGTCCACGGCAAGCCCTATGTCGCAATCGATTCCGATGCCGATCTGATCGAAACAGCAAAGCGCAAGGGATATCGCGCCGCCTTTGGCGATGCAGTTCGCGGCGATGCCCTGCACAAGCTCGGAATTGACAATGCCCTGGCGGTAATTCTGACTATGGATGAGCCTGTCCTCGCGCAGCGATTAACCTCTAAACTGCGCAAAACCTATCCGGATTTGCCGATCATTGCCCGCGCCCGCGACATTGTTCATGCAACCGAACTATACCGCAGCGGCGCCAGCCATGCGGTGCCCGAGACGCTGGAAAGCTCGCTGCAATTGTCCGAAGCTGTCTTGGTAGACCTGGGTGTTGCGATGGGGCCCGTCATCGCCTCCATTCACGAAAAGCGGGACGAATTCCGGGTTAAGATTCAAGAAGATGCCGATCTCGATAGCAAGCCGAAATTGCGTACCAGCAATGTGGGTGCGGTCAGCTGAGCTAAGTACTAGTCCGTGATTGCTGCCCGCACGGCATCCAACGCAGCTTCTGCTTTCGAGCCATCAGGTCCGCCGCCCTGCGCCATATCTGCCCGGCCGCCTCCGCCTTTGCCGCCAAGCGCTTCGACGCCCAGGCGCACCAAGGCTACCGCATCAAAACGATCAGTCAGATCACTGGTTACCGCCACGGCAAAGGCCGCGCGGCCATCATTGATCGCAACCGCAGCGGCAATACCAGATTTCAGGCGCGTCTTGGTTTCATCGAGTATTGGCCGCAATTCCTTGGGGTCGAGACCTTCAAGGACCTGACCCGAAAAAGCCACTCCGCCAATGTCTTCGTCTTTCGGACCGGCAGAAGCTCCTCCGCCGCCCAAGGCAAGCTGCTTTCTTGCTTCAGCCAACTCGCGTTCCAGACTTTTGCGTTCGTCCATCAGGACAGCAACCCGGCTCGCAACTTCTTCTGGCGCAGTTTTCATTGTACCAGCAATCGACTTCAACGTATTTTCACGGCTCACAAGCCATTGACGGGCAGCTTCGCCGGTCAAGGCTTCGATCCGCCGCACTCCAGACGCAACTGCGCTTTCAGAGATGATCCGCAACAAGCCAATGTCGCCTGTGGCTGTGACGTGAATTCCGCCGCATAGTTCGACCGAAAAATTGCGTCCGCCCTTGTCAGCCCGGCCCATGGACAAAACCCGCACTTCATCCCCGTATTTCTCGCCAAATAGGGCCATTGCACCTGCTTCGATGGCTTCATCGGGGCTCATCAAGCTGGTCGAGACCTTTTGATTGCTTCGAATCTCGTCATTCACTTCCCGCTCAATTGCGGCGATATCTTCGTCGCTGAGCGGTTTGGGATGCGAGAAGTCGAACCTCAGACGGTCATCTGCAACCAGTGATCCCTTTTGGGTCACATGGCCCCCGAGCCGGTTGCGCAATGCAGAGTGAAGCAAGTGCGTCGCTGAATGATTGGCGCGAATGCGATCGCGGTGCTCGGCATCAACTTCGAGGTGCACAGTATCGGCAACGGCGATTTTACCAGCCTCTACGATGGCGTGATGGGCATGCAGGCGGCCAAGCGGCTTGGAGGTGTCAGACACAACCATCTTGAGGCCTGCCAGCGTGGAAATAGTCCCAATATCGCCAGCTTGTCCGCCGCTTTCGCCATAGAAGGGTGTCTGGTTCACGAGCAATACCACCTTGTCGCCTGCTCCGGCGCTGGAAATCTCAGCGCCATCTTTCAGCAAGGTCAGCACCCTGCCTTCTCCGCTGGTCGCGGTGTAACCGGTAAATTCGGTAGCGCCTTCGCGTTCCGCAATGTCGAACCATATCTCGCCGGAAGCAGCTTCGCCAGAACCCTTCCATGCAGCCCGCGCAGCAGCCTTTTGTCTGCCCATCGCAGCGTCGAAACCCGCACGGTCTACGCCAATATTGCGTGCCCGCAGAGCATCTTCGGTCAAATCATAGGGGAAGCCGAAAGTGTCATAAAGCTTGAATGCGGTTTCGCCGTCGAGCTGGTCGCCGGCAGACATCGTCCCGGTTTCTTCGTCAAGTAAGCGCAGCCCCTTGTCGAGTGTTTGCCGGAACCGGGTTTCCTCGCGCTCCAGCACTTCTTTGATCAGGTCCTGACCGCGCTGCAGTTCCGGATAAGCTTGGCCCATTTCCGCCACCAGCGCAGGCACCAGACGATGCATTAATGGATCATTCGAACCGAGCAAATGTGCATGGCGCATCGCGCGGCGCATGATCCGGCGCAGCACATAGCCGCGCCCTTCATTGGACGGCAGCACACCATCAGCGAGCAGGAAACTGGTCGAACGCAAATGGTCCGCAATAACACGATGGCTTGCCCGATTTTCGCCTTGGGCGGCAACGCCTGTAAGGCTTTCAGAAGCAGCGATTAGCGCCTTGAATGTGTCTGTGTCGTAATTATCATGGACGCCCTGCATCACGGCCGACACACGTTCGAGCCCCATCCCGGTATCGATCGAGGGTCTAGGCAGCTCAGTCCGCTCGCCGTTCGCATCCTGCTGGAACTGCATGAATACCAAATTCCAGATTTCAATAAAGCGGTCGCCATCCTCGTCAGGCGAACCTGGGGGGCCGCCGGGAATGTGGTCGCCATGGTCGTAGAAGATTTCACTACAGGGTCCGCAAGGTCCCGTATCACCCATCGACCAGAAATTATCAGCCGTGGCGATACGGATGATGCGATCTTCCGGCAGGTCGGCAATCTTGCGCCATAATTCGAATGCTTCGTCATCCGTGTGGTAGATCGTTGCTGTCAATTTATCTGCGGGCAGGCCCCATTCTTTGGTCATCAACGTCCAGGCATGAGTGATTGCCTCTTCTTTGAAGTAATCACCGAAAGAAAAATTACCGAGCATTTCAAAGAATGTATGATGCCGAGCCGTGTAACCAACGTTGTCGAGATCGTTATGCTTGCCGCCAGCGCGGACGCATTTCTGCGAACTGGCTGCGCGCGGCGCCGGGGCCGCCTCCAGTCCCGTAAAAACGTTCTTGAACGGAACCATACCCGCATTAACGAACATCAATGTCGGGTCGTTATACGGCACCAGCGGAGCACTGGGCACAGCAGCATGATCCTGCGCAGTGAAGTAATCGAGGAACGATTGGCGAATGTCATTGGTCGAGTGCATCTGGAGGCGATTAAGCAATCAAAGGGGCGGCGACAAGCGCATTAAACCACTTGGAGTTTGCGATTGGTCCGTTCGACCAGTCAGTGGGACCGTCAAGTGGTCGAAAATGCGGTTACTTAGCAGGGCGCCCGGGCGGAAACGATCCAGGCCCCTGCCAACATTGCAACAATGTCTTCCTCAAGGTGGCGGGTCAGAAATTTGTCGAGACGGCGGAGGAATTGGACGTGATCAGATGGATCCAATTGTGCAGCAACACGGGCGGCCGGACCGATGCTGAGGAAATAGGATCTGGCGTCGGCAACCGGCTCATCCCCGGTTCCGGCAATATAGGCGAAATCGACTGATTCGAAGGTGATTTCGAGCCATCCGGCCTTGGCCAACATCGCAGCAACCGCATCCCGGTCTGCAAAGGCAAATGGCCCTGGAACCATGGATTGCGGTGGAGGGGATGCGCCGGCGGGTAGCAACTTGGTCAAACCCATGGCCCATGGATTCTCTTCGATTGCCCGGAAACAGGAGAAAATCAGTCGCGCTTCAGGGGCGGCATTCCGCCTTAGATTGTCAAATGCGGCGACCGGGCCAGGAAAGAACATCACCCCGTGGCGGGACAATAACAAATCAGGGGCAATCTGGTCTGAAGTCCAATTGGCAGCATCAGCAACAGCAAATTCAACATTCGCGAAGTTGACGGCGCGCGATCTTGCTGCTGCAATCAAGGCTTCGCTGATATCTATGCCGTATAGTCTGGCATGAGCGTGACTGCGGGCCAATGCTAGGGTGAGTTCACCAGCACCGCACCCGATGTCGAGAGCGCTAGATATTGGCTTTGCACGGGCATGCACAAGCAAGCGTTCCGTCAATCCGGTAAAGCTACGGTCCGTCCTGCGCCATTCCTCAGCCCATTTGGTTCCGACAGCCCCTTCCCAATCGCTTGGCTCCATCCAGTTTTCCCCACTGATCGGATGCACGCGGAAATTTAGGGCAGCCGGTATTGCGAATGGTAGAATGTACACGCGCTATTTGAGCTTTCAACAAAATCTTAGTGTGGCGCGGCCAGAAAATGAGCATAATTCTAGTGATTGACTGGATCAATTCGATTCAAGGGATACTTTGTATTGCCAGCAGTTAAAGATTCCCATCTGACAAAGAAAAACCGGCGCGGACCCCTGAGGATACTCGCGCCGGCTTTCCACTTTCCCGGGCGCCATTCCTGCGCCCGCTTGAGAAGATACTGATCAGGCGTCCGCGACTGGCCCGCTCATCATCTCCTCGGCGACCTTGTCGGTGCGGCTGCGAATAGCAGCTTCCAACTTGTCGCTAACTTCAGGATTATCTTTCAGGTATTGCTTAGAATTTTCACGGCCTTGGCCGATCCGAATACTGTCATAGCTAAACCAAGAGCCAGACTTCTCGACAATTCCGGCCTTCACACCAAGGTCGAGAATTTCACCCAACTTGGACACGCCTTCGCCATACATGATGTCAAATTCGACCTGCTTGAATGGCGGCGCAACCTTGTTTTTAACCACTTTGACGCGGGTCGCATTGCCAACAATCTCATCACCATTTTTAATTTGGCCGATACGGCGAATATCAAGCCGGACCGAAGCATAGAATTTCAGCGCATTGCCACCGGTGGTGGTTTCGGGATTGCCATACATCACGCCGATTTTCATCCGGAGCTGGTTGATGAAGATCACCATCGTCTTCGACCGCGAAATGGAACCAGTCAGCTTGCGTAGGCTCTGCGACATCAGGCGGGCCTGCAAGCCAACGTGGCTATCACCCATTTCACCTTCGATTTCGGCCCGCGGGACAAGTGCAGCAACCGAATCGATCACCAGCACGTCAATCGCGTTGGAGCGAACCAGCGTATCGACGATTTCCAACGCCTGTTCGCCCGTATCGGGCTGCGACACGATCAGTTCGGCGGTATCGACCCCCAGTGCCTTGGCATAAACGGGATCGAGTGCGTGCTCGGCGTCAACAAAAGCGGCAGTCCCGCCAGCTTTTTGCGCCTCGGCGATCGTGTGCAGTGCCAGAGTGGTTTTGCCCGAACTTTCCGGACCGTAAATCTCAATAACTCGGCCGCGTGGCAGGCCTCCGACACCCAACGCGATATCCAAACCAAGCGAACCTGTGGAGATCGTTTCAATCTCCAGCGCTTCCTTGGAGCCCAGCTTCATCGCCGATCCCTTGCCATAAGCGCGGTCAATTTGTGCGAGAGCGGCATCCAATGCCTTCTGACGATCCGAATTCATTGTTTTACCTTCTACAAGCTTCAGATTTGTCGCCATGACATGTGCTCCATCAGTTGCCTAGGGGACCGAACATTT
>JBBKWK010000240.1:0-8500 GCA_037968915.1 Pontixanthobacter sp. | reverse complement strand
GCAAAAGGCCGGTAGTCGGCGCGCTTGATAATCCGCGGGCTTTTAGGCTCGACGGCGGCATCCGCCATTTCAGGGTTGCCGCCGGTGGCGGCGGGGGTGCGGGCGATATCCATAAATGTACTTTCAATTGGTCCGGCGTTCGAATTTGCGCGCTATGCCACAAACGCTCGTCGAGCGCTCCGGTTCATTCGGCTAATTTACCGGCAACTGCAATTGACATGCGCAATCGGGCACAACAGGCAATGGGAATACAATTCTAGGGGTGCCAAATGCTAGATCTGCTCGTTTCCTCCGCCGCGTCTGTCAGCAGTTTCGATGTCGAATCCGCGACGCAGGCCTATCTGTCTACACTGCAAGGGGCCGCGCGCGAAAGCTCCGATGCCTATTTCGAGGGTGGGCACTGGCTCATTTTGTGGGGCGCGTTGGTCGCGATCCTGATTGATGGGTTGATCCTGCGTTTCCGAATTAGCGCAGGCTTTCGCAATCTCGGCGAGAAAATCAGCAAACGGTCTTGGGTCATAACCTGGATCACAGCATCGTTATATATAGTGGCCGGTTGGCTGCTCACATTGCCTTGGACAATCTACACCGAATTTTTCCGTGAAAAACAATATGATTTGCTCGATCAGACCTTCGGTCCGTGGTTTGGCGAGGCACTGATTGACTTTGCCATCACGCTCGTGGTGCTCCCGCTCCTGATCGCGGCGATCTATGCGGTTATCCGCCGTGCGCCGAAAAACTGGTGGATTTTCGGGACAGGTATTACCGCCATCTTCCTGACCATCGGCCTGCTGCTATCGCCGATCTTCATCGCTCCGCTGTTCAACGATTATACCGAGTTGGAAGACGGCCCGCTGCGTGACCGGCTGGTGGCGATGGCGGCGCAATATGATGTGCCGGCGGACAACATTTACGTGTTTGATCAATCCACCCAGAACAAGCGAATCTCCGCCAATGTGTCCGGCCTCGGGCCAACCATCCGCATTTCCCTGAACGACAATCTGCTGGAGCGGACCACCGAGCCGGAAATAATGGCCGTGATGGGTCACGAGCTTGGCCATTATGTATTGCGCCATACAATCTGGATTATCGGAATCTTGTTGCTGATCATGGGTGTGGGCCTGTTTCTGGTTTCCCGCGTGGCGCCGCGTTTGATCACCCGCTACGGAGAGAAATGGGGTGTACGGAATATCGCCGACCCCGCGTCGTTGCCCGTGCTTGGCCTCTTGCTTTCGGCCTATTTTCTTGCCGCTACACCGGCCCTCGCATCGCTGATCCGTATCAATGAAAGCGCCGCCGATGCCTTTGGGCTGGAAGCAGCGCGCGAGCCCGACGGGTTCGCCAGAGCCGCCATGCGCCTGTCGGAATATCGCAAGATCAATCCGGGGCCGGTCGAGGAATTCCTGTTCTTCGATCATCCCTCCGGCAAGACACGGGTGAAGATGTCGATGGAATGGAAAGCAGCCAATGTGGCCAACCCGCAAATGGTAACACCGGAAGCGGGCTACCTCGGCCAGTGAGCCATCTGCTGATCTTCGGCCTCGGTTATACCGCGTTGCGCATTGCCGCGGTGTTGCGCGGGCGCGGCTGGGTGGTGGAGGCCACCGGCAGCGCGGGCGATATAGATTTTCAGGACGGCGCAGCAGTTCGTGCCGCTTTGACCAGAGCGAGCCATATACTGTCCTCCGTCCCGCCAGCGGGTGGCCCCGAAGACGGGGCCGAAGATGGGGCCGACCCGGTTCTGGACCGCTATGGCACAGATCTGACGCAACATTGGCTGGGCTATTTATCCTCGACCGGCGTATACGGCGATGCGGGCGGAGCTTGGGTGGATGAAAGCGCTGCCACCGGTTTGGGCCGCCGTACGGCGCGCGCCGAAGCTGACCGCAAATGGTTGAAGCGGGGCGCGCGAGTTTTTCGCCTTCCTGGCATTTACGGCCCAGGGCGCAACGCGCTGATGCGGGTCAAGGAAGGGCGCGCCAACCGGATCGACCTGCCCGGACAGGTTTTCAGCAGGGTGCACGTTGATGATATCGTCAGCGGCGTGATTGCCGGGTTGGAGGCGCCCGCCGGAGCTTATAATCTGTCGGACGATCTGCCGACCAGCCAGAACGCCGTGATCGAGGAAGCCTGTGCATTACTGGGCCGCGATCTGCCGCCTTTGTTGACGCTGGAAGAGGCAAAATTATCACCCATGGCACGCGGGTTTTATGGCGAGAACCGCCGGGTCGCCAACGGTAAAGCCAAACGGGTGTTGGGCTGGCAACTGGCCTATCCCGAGTTCAAGGTCGGCCTGCGGGCCCTGCTTTGATCAGCTGTTCTTGGCCCGCAGCGCCAACACCATTCCCGCCAACGCCAAAATCGCGCCGCCAGCCGCCAAAAGCGACCATTGATAGCCTTCGATAAAGGTCGAAATCAGCATCGCGATCACAACCACGAACACCGCGTTATAGGCCGCCCGGCCCGCGCCAATTTCTCGAACAATGGTGTAATAGAGCGGAAAAGTAACGACTGACCCGGCCAGCGCCAGCCAGACAATTCCGGCCCAGTAATTGCTGTCATTGGGCAATACCGGCGGCCCAGCGGTGACCCAAGCCAGCGCGAAATCCGCGATGACCCCATACAGCATCGACCATGCCAGCAGGCTGGCCATCGCCAAGGCGCGGCCGGTCGGATTTGCCTGTATGACATTGGCGATCGAAGCCGACAGAATGCCTCCAATCGCCAGCATAATGCCCAGAGGTATGTTGCCGCCGAGAGGGGACAAACGCGCCTCATGCACCAACAGCAACACAATTCCCGCAATCGCCACCAAACTGCCGAGCAGGAAGCGCCCGGTCACTTGCTGGCCCAACAATACGCGGCCCAAAACCGCATTGGGCACCATCAACATTCCAAACATGACCGCGACGATGCCCGAGGTCAGGTGCAGTTCTGCGCGGTAGACAAAATTGAAATTGAAACAGAACTGGGTGAGGCCGATGAAAATCGCCAGAATTTGTCCGTTCCTGCCGATGCGGAGCGATTTGCCGGTCACCAGAGCCAGCGCAAACATGCACGGCGTCGCCAACATGAACCGCCAGGTTACCGACCAGCTGGCGGGGACATCGTCAATCTGGCCGGTTATCACCCACCAGGTCGAACCCCAGATCATCGCAACGAGCAGAAATGGCAGGGCAACGCGCGGCCTCAGCAACGCGTGCGGTCGGGTTTCGTTCATAAAGAAGCAACCGCCTTGGCCAGCGCCCGCGCATCTTCCGTGCGTGTATTCCATGCGGTGACAAAGCGGGCGGCATCGCTGCCCCAATCGTAAAAGCCGAAACCTTGCACGCGCAATGCTTCGCGTTCGGAAGCGGTGCAGCGCACGAACAGTTCATTCGCCTCTACCGGATGCATCAACCGGTCCCCGGCAGCCCCGGCAATTTCCTGCGCCGCGGCATTGGCGGCGCGGGCGTTGGTCAGCCACAGATCGCCCTCCACAATTGCGAGCACTTGTGCGGCCAGAAAGCGGCCTTTGGATTGCAAATGGCCCGCACGCTTGCGGCGGAAACGGGCTACGTCGGCAAGCCCCAAATCGAAGAACACAATCGCCTCTGCATTCATGCCGCCATTTTTCACACAGCCAAAGCTGAGCGCATCGACCGGTCCGGCAGCATCCGCGGCCGAGCATTCCAGAAATGCCGCAGCATTGGCGAAGCGCGCCCCGTCCATTTGCAGCGGAAGGCCGCGTTCTTTTGCGAGATCGGCAATCGCTTCAATTTCTTGCGGGCGGTAGGCGCGGCCATATTCGCTGGCTTGCGTGATCGAGATTGCATGCGGGTGAACTTGATGGACGCCTTCGCGCACCCCGTCGATCACCGTGCGGATGGTATCGGGCGTCAATTTCGCGCCCTCGCCTTCAGCCAGCATCAATTTGGCGCCGTGGAGATAGAAACCCGGTGCGCCGCCTTCATCCATTTCGATATGGGCTTCGCGGTGGCACACCACTCCGCCATGCGGCTGGACCATCGTGCCAAGCGCGAGGCAATTCGCTGCCGTGCCCGTCGCGGCCCACAGCGCAGCACATTCGCGCCCAAACAGATCGGAAAACGCTGCGTCCATTTGCCGAGACAGCGCGTCACTATCATAGGGCGCATCCGCTTCGTCCGCGGCGCGCATTGCATCCCACACAGCGGGGTGGACGCTGGCGGCATTGTCGGACAGGAACTGTTTGCTGCGGGTCATATGGGAACGCCCATAACCACCCCGGCGTTGAGCGCAAGAAGTCCCCCGCTTTTTGTCCAAGAAGGAAAACACTGCATGGCCACCAAACCACTCAAGATTACCCGGCATGATCAGGGCGACAAAGGCGAGTATCTTGCCAACGTTTCAGGCAGCGATGCGGTGGGCCGTCTGACCTGGGTCAAGCGCAGCGACGGCGTTCGGGTGGCCGATCATACTTTGGTCCCGTCAGAAATTGGCGGGCGCGGAATTGCGGGCGAGTTGGTAAAGGAACTGGTCGCTGATGCGCGGGAAAACGGGTTCAAGATCGTCCCGCAATGTAGCTATGTTGCAGCGAAATTCGACGAGCATCCCGAGTGGGCCGATTTGTTAGCCTGACTATTGGGCAAGCTCTGAAAAATCGGTTTTGGAAATGCTGGTCAGGATTGCCCCGCGCAATTCCTCGGCGCGTTCGGGTGTCACGCCTTCCAATGCCATCGTCCCCCCGGCCAGGCCGAGATGCAAGGTCGCGTATCCCCGCCACCGGCCAAGAATATGCTGGCGAATATCGACAGACTGTAATTTCACCCGGCTGGACACTGCCAGTTTTGGCGCCAGCCACCCGCTGCCAACAAACAGTTGGGTGGGCGACAAAGCATTGCGCTCAAACCGCCACAGGAACGCTTCTCTCAGTGCCAAAAACGCAGCGGCGATCACAGGGAGAATTGCCAGCCCGGGCCGGTCGAAGACAAATGGAATCATCGTCACCGGCAACAGCAGAAGGATAATTGCCACGGCATTGTCGATTCGATAGTTTTTCGCCCCGCGCTGCCATTTCAGCGCTTCACTCGGTGGTTCGAAACCGGCGGCCTGGATGATCGGATTGATCTCTTCCATCTTACCAAACGGCGCGACCACGTGGTTGGACGATCCGCTATCCTGTGCCAGACTGACAAAGCTGAGGGCGTGCCAGCCGAACCGGCGGCGGACGATGCCAGTGCCGATCCGTAGCGCCTGAACCCGGTGCGCGGGCATGACTACATCGGTGCGGGTGAGCAAGCCGCGGCGGCGGCGGAAACCCTTGGCAGTCCGCTCCAGCAAAAAACCCCAATCGCGCAGGACCGTCCGGATCAGACCCGTCGCGACCCCAACCACAACCAGCGAGGCGAGGCCAAGAACGCCGCCTATCACTTGCGCCGAAGGGCCCAATTTTTCCAGATCGGCAAACGGACCAGCGAAGAGTTTCTGCCACTCGCCCACTTCCCAGATGTCGAACGGCAGAAAGTCGCCAAATGTCTGCAACGCGCCGCCGACCACCGCCACCACCGCGAGCGAAAACTCGAACATGCCGAAGGTCAACAAGCGCCGCTGATCCATCGCGAACAATGTCGCGGCGGGTTCTTCGACTGCGGCTTCAGAAACTGCAACGGGTGATGCATCGTCAGCGGCCGCTCCATCCTTTCTCGCCCGGACAACTTCTCGCAGCCTCTCGCCCTCATCCTCTGACAGATATTGGAGCGACAATTCATCCTTGCCGCCTGCACCGGTTTCAAACCGCACCTGAACCAGCCCGAACAATCGCGGGATCAGGGTCTGCTCGAGACTAACGTCCTGAATACGTTCAAACGGGACCGACCGCGCGGCTCGTGACAGAATCCCGCTTTCGACCCGGATATCGGTCTCGCCGACAGTATAAGTCAGCCGCCGCCATCTGAGATAGGCCGCACCCATCCCGAATGCGGTTATCAGCACGCCGAGGCCCAGCGCCGCAACCAGACCAAAAGTTTCGTCACGCATGCTGTAACCCACCGCGACCATCGGCAGGACCGCGCGCTGAAATCCCTGCAGCCCGCGCGCCACAAAGCCGAGCGGATTGGTCCGTTGAGGAATATTCTTCGCTGGGTTGGGCAATATGCTCACAGCGTCTCGCGTTTGATGTGGGCGCGGATGGTTTCCCGCATCGCCATCGCATCTTCATTGAGCAGGCCCGGCAGATGGACCGATGCATTGTGACTGCCTGCCGTGTGCAAGGTCAACGTGGCCAGACCGTAATAGCGATCCAGCGGCCCCTGATTGACGTCGATATGCTGGACCCGCCCGAATGGCACCACGGTGTCCGAACGGAACAGCAGCCCGCGGACTACTCGCAGCCGGTCACTGCCCATTGCAAAGCCCCGGGCATGATAACGGCGCAGCGGCACCCGCAGAATCAGGAACGCGGCCGCTAGAACGACCGGCACGATAAACAATCCGGCCGGTAGTATTTGCGAAATTTCCAGGATCAAAGACCCGATGACAAAGGGCAGCGCAAACATGGTGGTCAAAATCCGCAGGATCTTGACGTGATTGGGATGGAGCGGGGTTAGCGCATCATCATCGCCAAACCGAACAGCTGAGGGTTCGACTGCGTCTGCTTCTGAAGGTTTTTCTTCCATGGTGCATTAGATGGCTAATACGCTTCTGGCTGGCAAGGGTCTTTTTGCGCGGCGCCCTTCACTGGATTCTGCGCAGGGTCAGGTGGCGGCCTGCGATCCAGTGCAAAAGATTGACGTGGCCATCAGATCGGGCGATCTGGCGCCCTGGAAGCAGGGCGGGAGTGGGCAGCGTTGAACACATTTGATCTGGTACTGACACTGGCGAGCTGCGCTGTTTTCATGGCGGTAGTTGCGGCAATTTCATGGCGAATGGCGCGGGGCAGCGTATCTTCGCAAGAGGGGTATTTCCTTGCCGGGCGTAATCTAGGCGGAATATTCATCGCCGGATCGCTGCTGCTGACCAACCTTTCTGCCGAACAGTTGATCGGCCTCAATGGGTCCGCCTATGGCTACAATATGTCGAGCATGGCGTGGGAAGTGACCGCCGCCATTTCGACCATCGCGATGGCGCTGATTTTCCTGCCGCGCTATTTGAAAGGCGCCTTTACCACCCTGCCCGAATTTCTGGCCGACCGGTACGATCCGCAGGTCCAGCGCATGTCGGCTGTGCTGTTCCTGTTGGGTTACGGTCTCGTGACTATCCCCTCGGTGCTCTATTCCGGATCGCTGGCGGTGATGAAGATTTTCGATGTGCCGGCTCTGTTTGGAATTGGCGAATTTCCGGCGCTGGTGGCGATGGTGCTGGTCATTGGTGTCACTGGCGCGATTTATGCCGTGTTTGGCGGGATGAAGGCGGTCGCCGTATCGGACACAATCAACGGAATCGGGCTGCTGGTAGTTGGTGTTCTGGTGCTGGTGTTGGGCATCCTGGCACTTGGCGGCGGAGAATTCCTGTCCGGCCTGTCCCGCCTGACCGCCGACCAACCGGAAAAACTCAATGCCATTGGCGGGCCAGAGGACCCAACCCCTTTCGGCACGCTGTTCACGGGCATGATCATCGCCAATTTGTTTTACTGGTGCACCAACCAATACGTAATCCAGCGGACCTTGGCGGCACGCTCGCTTGCCGAGGGGCAGAAGGGCGTGCTGCTGTCAGGTTTCTTCAAGGTAATGGTGCCGTTTCTAATGATGATCCCCGGCATTATCGCGTTTCATCTGTACGGCCCGGGATTAGCAACCATCGATTTGGCCTTCCCGCAATTGGTCAAGGACTTGTTCCCGATCTGGTTGATGGGGTTTTTCCTCGCGGTACTGCTGGGCGCGGTGTTCAGTTCGTTCAATTCGCTGGTCAATAGCGCGGCGACCTTGTTTTGCCTCGATATTTTGCCATCGATAACTGCGAAGGAATTCGACGATGCGGCCATCGTCCGGATTGCCAAGATCACCAGCATGGTGGTGGCGCTGTTTTCTTTTGCGGTCGCACCGCTGCTGTATTTTGCGCCGGACGGATTGTGGCAGATCATCCGCATCTTCACCGGCTTTTACAACATACCGATCATCACCATTGTGCTGGTCGGCCTGTTCACCCGCCGCGTCCCTGCAGTGGGGGCCAAGTTGGTAATTGTGTTCCATGTCATCGCTTACGGGATCATCAAATTCGCGCTGGCCGATGTTGTGACCCTGCATTTCCTGCATTTGTACGGCGTGCTGTTCATGATCGAATTAGCCATCATGCTGGCCGCGACATGGCTACGCCCTCGGGCAGAACCGTGGAGCTTCACCGAAAGGCAACGGACCGATCTGACACCGTGGCGCGGAGCGATCCCCACCGCGGTTCTGCTGGCAAGCTTGGTAGTGGCGACCTATTTGCTGTTTTCGCCAATCGGGCTGGCAGGCGGCGCGGTAACCGGCACATTCTGGGTGTTGATTGCGCTGCTGGTGGCAGGGAATGCCGGATGCTGGCTTTGGAAATTGCGAAATGGTGC
>JBBKWK010000239.1:0-2515 GCA_037968915.1 Pontixanthobacter sp. | reverse complement strand
AAATTGTTCGAAGGTTGCGATTTGCTGGTTACGGACTGTCTGCGGCGCGAACCGCACCCAACACATGCGGATCTCGGTATGGCGCTCGATCTGATCAAACGCACCGGTGCGAAACAGGCGGTTTTGAGCCATCTCGACAAAAGTATGGATTATGCCACTCTGTCCGCGGAAGTGCCTGACGGGGTCCTGGTTGGGTATGATGGACTGGAGATTGAATTGTGAGTGAGTTCGACACCATCCAGATAATTTCTTTGTTGGGTTTTCTGGTTCTCGCTGGCAGCGCGCTGATTGGACAGCGCCTCAATTGGAAAAAGGGATTGATCATGGCGATGACGTGGGCTGGCATCTTTTTGATGGTTTTCCTGTTTATCAGTCTGGTGACCACATGAAGGGGTCTCGGTATAGATCGTATCCTAAATTTAACATAATATATATTATCATCCCAAACTGCGGCCTAATATGACGAATGGTATTGCCCGCCTCCTCCGCATAATGGCTACTTTGCGAGATCCAAAAGATGGCTGCGCTTGGGATCTGGCGCAGGATTTCAAATCTATCGCCCCGTACACCATCGAGGAGGCATACGAAGTCGCCGATGCGATCGACCGAGGAGATATGAACGATCTGCGTGATGAGTTGGGTGACCTATTGCTGCAGGTCGTATTTCATTCCCGCATGGCCGAGGAAGCAGGACATTTCAAATTTAACGACGTCACGACGTCAATTTGCGACAAGATGGAAGCCCGCCATCCGCATATCTTTGGCGATGAATCGGGCTCCATGGGCGAAATTCGCTGGGAATCGCTAAAAGCTGCTGAGCGAGAAGCAAATGGCGCCACCAGTTCAATGGACGGCGTAGCCCGCGCACTGCCAGCCTTGCTCCGCGCCGAAAAGCTCCAGAAACGCGCTGCCCGAGATGGGTTCGACTGGCCGGACACATCAGGGCCCGCAGCGAAAGTTGCCGAGGAAGTCTTGGAACTGGCAGAGGCCCCGGCCGAGAAACAAATGGAAGAGGCAGGCGATCTTCTGTTCGCCGCCGTAAATTTGGTTCGAGCCTATGGCATTGCCCCGGAAGACGCATTGCGTGCAGCCAATGACAAATTCGAGCGGCGGTATCGCGGCATGGAAGCGTTAAGTGCAAAATTCGCGCAGCTTTCACTCGATGAACAGGAGGCATTGTGGAATCGGGTAAAAGAGAGCGAAACCTAGCATAGACGCTGAAAGCCGGTCCCGCTTTGGCCTCACAGCCGCTCCGGCCACGGCGCAACCCTCATAGACTTGCAAAGCGACCGAATTCCTTCGGTGACAGGCGCACTTCGAATGCGCGCATCGGGCCATTGTCGCCCTGCCCTGCGTCCTTCTCCGACATAATCTGGCCGTGCGCATGGAGCCAGGCGAGCTTCTGTCCTTCTGCCGCTGGCAAGATAATCTCGTAAAGTTTGGAGCTCGCAGTGAGCAAGCTGTCAATCTTGGCCATTAAATCGCCCATACCTTCTCCGGTAATGGCGGATATTGGCGCGATGCTGTCGTCGGTAGCAGCGATCTCAGCCAGACCGGCCGCCCTCTCCTCATCCAGCAGGTCCCATTTATTCCAAGCTTCGATAATCGGGATCGGCTTCTCGTCTTCCTCGCCATTGGTTACGCCTAATTCGGCGAGTACTTCCAACACCTGAGACTTCTGCGCTGACGATGCCGGGCTGGAAATATCGCGGACATGCACGATCACATCAGCAGCGGTGACCTCTTCCAACGTTGCGCGGAATGCTGCGACCAATTGCGTGGGAAGGTCAGAAATAAAGCCCACTGTGTCCGACAAAATCGCCTTTTCTACACCGGGCAAACGAACCGCCCGCATCGTTGGATCCAGCGTTGCGAACAGTAGATCCTCGGCCATTACATCCGAACCGGTCAGACGATTAAACAAGGTCGATTTTCCGGCATTGGTATAGCCGACCAGTGCTATCACCGGCCACGGCGCCCTGCCCCGACGTTCACGGTGCAGCGCGCGGGTACGCCGAACTTGCTCCAGTTCCTTCCGCAATCGCGCCATCCGCTGGCGGATCATCCGCCGATCGGCCTCGATCTGAGTTTCGCCTGGACCGCCCAGGAAGCCGAAGCCGCCGCGCTGCCGTTCAAGGTGGGTCCAGCTGCGAACCAGTCGGCTTTGCTGATAATCGAGATGCGCCAGCTCGACCTGGAGACGCCCCTCGGCAGTTGCCGCGCGTTCGCCAAAAATCTCGAGAATCAAGTCAGTTCGGTCAATGACTTTGCGCTTGAGTTTATCTTCCAGATTGCGTTGTTGGATAGGGGATAGCGCGCCATCCACTATGACCAGCTCGGCCTCCTCCAACTCACATTTAGTCGCAATGATTTCGACCTGTCCCGACCCGAACAGCGTATTTGGCTTTACGTCGCGTACCGGCAGTACAACTGCCTCAGCCACTTTAATGCCAATCGCCAATGCGAGCCCGCACGCTTCTTCCAGCCGCGAACCTGCATCGAGATCGTGCTTGGC
>JBBKWK010000238.1:0-2851 GCA_037968915.1 Pontixanthobacter sp. | reverse complement strand
CTTTGATTTCGCTTGCCATAATGCCTGTTTCCTAAACGTCAGGATTTTTTGCTGTCGCGCGCAATTCGGAGCGCGGCTCCGCCATCGGCGAGGCCGAGAGCGATAGAGACGAGAGAGTTTTGTTGTGCTTCGTGCCGTTTGGCAAAACCGGTTGCCGGGGATGCAGCAGGTTCGCGCCCTGCATAGATCGGGCGCAGGTTCTTGCCAGCGTCCTGCGCGGCATTTTCGATCAGCCGGTCTACGAAGAACCATGCGCCATTGTTGTGCGGTTCTTCCTGACACCAGACGATTTCTTCCAGATTGGTCATCCGTTTCAAGCGAACGCTGAGCGGTTCTCCGGGGAAGGGATAGATCTGCTCGATCCGGACAATCGATACATCGTCCAATCCTTCTTCGTCGCGCTTCTGGATCAGATCATAGGCAACCTTGCCCGAACACAGGACCAGACGGCGGATTTTCTTGTCGGCAATTTCCGTAGTGTCACTGACGATGCGCCGGAAATGGCTTTCACCAGTAAATTCATCCGCCGTGCTTTTTGCCAGCGGATGGCGGAGCAAGCTTTTCGGCGTCATGATCACCATTGGCTTGCGGAATGAACGCAGCATTTGCCGCCGCAAGACGTGGAAATAATTGCTCGGCACTGTGATGTTGCAAACCTGAATATTGTCGTTCGCGCACAGTTGCAGGAAGCGTTCGAGACGGGCGCTGGAATGTTCCGGACCCTGTCCTTCATACCCGTGCGGCAACAGCATCACCAAGCCGTTGGCACGCAGCCACTTGGCCTCGCCCGCTGCGATAAACTGGTCGATGATAATCTGCGCGCCATTGGCGAAATCGCCAAATTGCGCTTCCCACATCACCAGTGTCTTGGGGTCTGCCAGTGCGAAACCATATTCGAAGCCGAGCACGCCATATTCGGACAATGTGCTATCATAGACCTCGAACTTGCCATGCGGCAGCGTGGTCAGCGGGATATATTTGCGTTCGTCCGTCTGATCGATCCATACAGCATGGCGCTGGCTAAATGTGCCGCGGCCGGAATCCTGACCGGACAGGCGCACGCCGTATCCTTCGGTTACCAAACTGCCGAATGCAAGCGCCTCGGCCGTCGCCCAATCGAAGCCTTCGTTACTGTCGAACATGGCCCGCTTGGCATCGATTACCCGGCCCAGCGTCTTATGGATCGTCAGGTCATCGGGGACAGTCGTCAATGTGCGCCCGAGACTGTCGAACAGTTTGCGCTCGACAGCAGTTTCTACATTACGCCGCGCGGTTTCCGGATCGGCCGGTTTGTGCAATCCGCTCCAGCGGCCAGTGAACCAGTCGGCGGAATTGGGGACATAGGTTTTCGCTGCCTGGAAATCCTTCTCCAGCTCTTCGGTGAATTCTGCCACCAGTCCGTCGGCAAATCCCTCATCCACTTCGCCTTCGGCAATCAGGCGCGCTTCGTAGATTTCGCTGACCTTCGGGTGCTTGCGAATTTTGTCATACATCAGCGGCTGGGTGAAACTGGGTTCGTCGCCTTCATTGTGGCCAAACCGGCGATAGCACCACATGTCGATCACAATATCGCGGCTGAAACGCTGGCGGTATTCGATTGCCAGCTTGCAGGCGAAAGTCACCGCTTCGGGATTGTCGCCATTCACATGCAGGATGGGGGCCTGAACGCCCTTTGCCACATCCGAGGGATAGGGGCTGGAGCGCGCGAATTGCGGGCTGGTGGTGAAGCCGATCTGGTTATTGATCACGAAATGTAGACAGCCGCCGGTATTGTACCCGCGCACGCCCGACAGGCCGAAACATTCCCAAACTACGCCTTGGCCCGCAAAGGCCGCGTCGCCGTGAATCAGCACCGGCAAAACCTGTTCGTGCTTGGTCAGATCATCACGGATCGCCTGCTGAGCGCGGGCCTTGCCTAGCACCACCGGATCAACCGCTTCGAGGTGGCTAGGGTTGGGAACCAGGCTCATGTGGACCTTGACCCCGTCAAAATCGCGGTCGGTGCTGGTGCCAAGATGATACTTCACATCGCCCGAACCGCCGACATCGTCGGGGTTGGCGCTGCCACCGGAAAATTCGTGGAAGATGACTTTGTATGGCTTGGCCATCACATTGGCGAGAACGTTGAGCCGCCCGCGATGCGACATCCCGTAGATGATTTCGCGCACGCCCAGCTGGCTGCCATATTTCAGCACGGCCTCCAGCGCTGGGATCATGCTTTCCCCGCCATCAAGGCCGAAACGCTTAGTCCCGACATATTTCTTGCCGAGGAATTTCTCGTACTGCTCGCCGCGGATCACGGCGCCCAGAATGGCGCGTTTGCCTTCCGGTGTGAACTGGATCACCTGATCCGGCCCCTCGATCCGTTCTTGGATAAACCGGCGTTCTTCGACATCGGCGATATGCATGTAATCGAAGCCGACCTGCCCGCAATAATTGGCGCGCAGCACTTCAACCAGTTCAAGGGGCTTGACCCATTCGAGCCCGAGCGTGCCGCCGAGGTAAACCTGCCGGTCCAATGCGGCGCCAGTAAAGCCGTGCCACGTCAGTTTCATATCATCCGGCAGATCGCGTTCGCTTAAGCCCAGTGGATCGAGATTGGCGGCCAAATGCCCGCGTACGCGGTACGTCCGGATGAGCAGCATGGCACGGATGGAATCGCCCGCTGCCAATTCGACGGCTGCTTCGTCCATCACCTTGCCCGCGGCCTTGGCTGCTTCCTTCACCACCAGTTTCATGGCGGTGGGATCGAGCGCCTGCGTCAGATCATCTTCGGATTCCCCGCCCACCAGCGGCCAGCGCGCATTGGCCCATGATGGCCCCGCCTGCGGCCCGTCTTGCGGATCACCTT